>JANPBE010000076.1:0-19810 GCA_031430295.1 Phyllobacterium sp. | reverse complement strand
ATCATCAAGATTTCCAACAATCTTGGCGATGCAAAGAGCCTCATTACGCATCCTGCAACGACGACGCACAAGAACCTTTCCGATGACGCCCGCGCCGAGCTTGGTATTGGCGGCGGCACTGTGCGCCTGTCGGTCGGTCTTGAGGATGTGCATGACTTGCTGGAAGACGTGGCGAACGGTTTGGATGCCGCGGCAAGCGCTTAAGTGAAACGCGCCTTTGCTTCAAAAATTCTAACCGCAGCCGTGTAAATACATACGGCTGCGAAACCATATGCCAGCGCTGGAAACCACTGCGGCCACAGGCAAGCGGCAATGAAGACTGCCAGCGTTTCGGTGGCCTCTGCCAAGCCGGTAGTGAAGAAAATAGATTTCTTGCCGCGCGCTTCGCTTGTTTCTTTGTGCTTCTCCGCCATGATTGCGTAAGCCAAAAAACTTGCGCCATTGACATAGAAACTGAATATCAGCGTGGCGGCGCCCAGCGCGTTGATTTCCCATGCGGCGAAGGCGAAACCCAAGGGGATGATGCCATAGAAGGCAAAATCCAAAACAATATCGAGATAGCCGCCAAAATCGCTTGATGCTGTTTGACGGGCAACAACGCCATCCAGCCCATCGCACAGGCGGCTGACTAAAATTAGCAAAGCGCCAAGCAGATAGTGATTTGTGGCGATTGCGCCTGCCGCGAAAACGCCAATTACAAATCCTGCAATTGTCACGTTGTTGGCACTAATGCCTCGTGCGGCCAATGCTTTGCCAATATGATCTAAAAATGGATCAATCGCTTTACGAGCCACGCCATCAAGCATTTTCTATTCCCCAAAACTTTTGGCCCGTTCGACCTCACTTCACTCTTGACGCAGTCTTGGCGTGGTTCCAAACCACTATTTAGTGATTTTTTAGAAAGCCCGCCATGTACCGCGCCACCACCCATGATATCGAAGTGATTGCCGAGCCTTGGTATTTGCCAGACCAGTCGGATGCGGACCAGCCGCGCTTTGTCTGGTCTTACCGGATCACTATCATCAACCACTCTGACAAGACCGTGCAATTACAATCGCGCTATTGGAAAATAGTCGATGGCAACGGCCATATCGAGGAAGTGCGCGGGCCCGGTGTTGTGGGCGACCAGCCGATTTTAGGGCCGAATGACAGCTACCAATACGCCTCCGGTTGCCCGCTTTCCACACCGTCAGGTATGATGGTTGGGCACTATGACATGATGGATGAAGAGGGCGATCATCTTCGGGTGATGATCCCCGCATTTTCGCTGGACATGCCGGATGCGAAGCGGGTGCTGAATTAGCCTATGCAGCTATATATTCTACGTTGCTCGTAGGCGCAGGCACATCAAGTCCATCTTCCATCATGCCGTCAATGTGGAAACGTATAGCTTTTGCAATCTCCGTTTTGACCCCATCCATAGTATCACCCGTGGCAACACATCCCGGAAGATCAGGAACATAGGCTGAATAGTTCTTACCGCTATTTTCAATAACTATGGCATAGCGCATATGCAATTCCTCTCAATCCTTCAAATCTGCCTGTTTCCGTATGCTGCTCAGCGTGCCAATCGGCATGTCATCCGACGCTTTTCCGGCAACCGTTACGCGGCCTTTCTTGACTGCATGCTTATATTGCCTGTGACTTCCCCGTGTTGCAACAAGAAACCAACCATCTTGTTCGAGCAAGCGAACTACTTCTTTTACTGTGAGAACATTAGGTATTTTGGGCCTCCAAATTCAATTTCTACCCAAAGCTATACTTGTGGATGGTCACCGGCGCGGGCCACAATATTGAATAAACCGCTCAATCTCGAGAAGACCCCACCAACGGGAAAAGTCCAACGAAATTCAGCAATTGTGAAAATCGTAAATTGCAGAACGCTCAGCCCTTCGTAAACTCGCTTGGGTCAAAACTATAATGCGTCGAGCAAAACTCGCATGAGACTGTGATCTTGCCGTCCTCGACGCTTTCCAAAATTTCTTGCGCCGAGAACCCTGACAACACGCCGAATATTTTATCGCGGTCGCAGGCGCATTTATCGAATACTTTGGTGGCGGGAAAAGCTGTTACGCCGCGCTCGTGGAACAGGCGGTATAGCAGGGTTTCGACGCTGACTTGCGGGTCTACCAATTCGGCATCGGCAATGGTTGCTGTCAGGGCCTTCACCTCGGTCCAGTTGTCATCTTCGTTGAAGACATAGCCATTTTCCGGGCCATCGCCGCCGTGCAAATCGCGGGTGCGCATTCTCTCTGTGGAGTCCGGTAGGAACTGCACAATGATGCCCCCTGCCCGCCACGAGGTGCGCAGCTCGCCATTTTCCGTACGCTCGAAAAGCTGCGCCGTGGCTAGTCGGATATCTGTTGGAATTTGCTCGGACTGGCGGAAATAGACTTTTGCTACCTCCTCCAGCGATGATCCATCCAGCGGCACAATGCCTTGATATGTTTGCGTAAATTCACCTTGATCTATAGTCATGGCAAGGATGCCGGTGCCAAGCAATTGCGCCGGGCTGGTCTCGCCGGCCACAATGGCAGCGTTCAAGCGCTCCTCGTCAAAGCGGGCGTAGGCGCGCACAGCATCGGGTGTGCGAAAATCCGCTACCAGCAAATCCACCGGACCATCGGACTTGGTTTGCAGAATGAACTTACCTTCAAACTTCAGCGATGTGCCAAGAATGACCGCGAGCGTCACCGCTTCGGCAACCAGTTTGGCAACGGGTTCAGGATAATTATGACGACCCAAAATGCCATCCAACACTGCGCCAAGCTGCACAGCACGGCCACGCGCATCAAGCTCCGAAATTTGAAATGGCAGAACAGCATCGTCACCGGCGGGGGCCAAAACTACGGTCTCAGCCGCCATTACTTTGCGCCCCCTAAGCACCAAGCCAAAATTGCTTTTTGTGCATGGAGCCGGTTTTCTGCCTCGTCGAACACCACGGATTGCGGGCCATCGATAACTTCATCCGTCACTTCCTCGCCGCGGTGCGCAGGCAGGCAGTGCATGAACAGCGCATCCTTGGCAGCGTGGCCCATAAGAGCCTCGTTGACTTGGTATGGCTGGAACACATTGTGCCCGCGCGCCTTGGCCTCTTGCCCCATCGAAACCCAGCAATCTGTGACCACGCAATTTGCGCCTGCGACCGCTGCTACCGCATCTGTATCCACATTGATCTGCGCGCCATTTTTGCGTGCCCAGTCGATATAGCGGGCTTGCGGTTCTGAGCCTTTCGGCACGGCGATATTGACCTTGAAATCAAACCGCGCTGCGCCTTCCACCAGCGAATGCAGCACATTGTTGCCGTCGCCTGTCCACGCGAAAGTCTTGCCCTTGACGGGGCCGCGATGCTCTTCATAGGTCATAATATCGGCCATGATCTGGCACGGATGCGTATCGTCCGTCAGGCCGTTGATGACCGGCACGGTGGCATGTTCTGCCAACTCCGCCATGCGGGCATGGTCTGTCGTGCGGATCATGATGATATCGACATAGCGCGATAAAACCTTGGCCGTGTCAGCGATGGACTCCGAGCGGCCAAGCTGCATTTCCGAGCCCGTCAGCATGATGGTTTCTCCACCTAACTGGCGCATACCGACATCAAAAGACACGCGGGTGCGCGTGGAGGGCTTATCGAAAATCATCGCCATGACTTTGCCAGCAAACGGCTTTTCCGGTGTGCCTGCCTTTTGTAACGCTTTCAGGCGTTTGCCATCATCCATAATCAAACGAAGATCGGCGGCGGAAACGGCGGAGAGGTCCGTAAAGTGGCGGGGTTGTTTAGACATCATTTTGGCTTAGCTGGCTTTCAAATGAGTAGCGGCGCGGATTTCTTGTGCGACGGTTTCGAGCGTGTTGAGCGCAAGGCGGATTTCCTCTGCTGTCACCGTAAGCGGTGGCAGAAGGCGCAGCGCGTTGTCGCCTGCCACAACAGTAAGCATATTGTGATCGCGCAACGTATTCATCAACTGCACGTTAGGGACCGCACATTTGACACCACACAAAAGGCCGGAGCCACGTACATCGGCGAAAATATCCGGATAGCGGTCTATCAGCGAGGCGAGGCCTTGCTTGAACTGCAAGGCGCTGTGCTGCACATTCTCAAGGAAGCCATCTGCCAGCATCACGTCCATCACGGCGTTGCCAACGGCCATGCCTAACGGATTGCCGCCATAGGTGGTGCCATGGGTGCCCGGTGTCATGCCCTTGGCGGCCTCGTTGGTGGCGAGACATGCGCCAAGCGGAAAGCCGCCGCCAATGCCCTTGGCTGCGGCCAGAATATCCGGCTCGATGCCTGCCCATTCGTAGGCGAAGAGTTTGCCCGTGCGGCCTGCGCCACACTGCACTTCATCAAGCACCAGCAATAGACCACGCTCATCGCAAAGATCGCGCAGCGCACGCAGTGTTTCCAATGGCAGCGGGCGTATGCCGCCCTCGCCTTGAACAGGCTCCACTAAAATCGCGGCGGTTTCATCGGTAATAGCGGCTTTCACAGCTTCCAAATCACCGAACGGCACTTGGTCGAAACCGTCAACCTTGGGGCCGAAGCCTTCGAGGTATTTGGCCTGCCCACCAGCGGCAATCGTCGCCAGTGTGCGGCCATGGAAAGCACCTTCCATGGTGATGATGCGGTAGCGTTCCGGCTGACCATTGACGAAGTGATAACGCCGCGCAGTCTTGATCGCGCACTCCAGCGCTTCCGCGCCGGAATTGGTGAAAAACACCTTGTCAGCGAATGAATTATCGGTGAGCTTTTTGGCAAGTGTCTCCTGCCCCGGCACTTCGTAGAGGTTGGAAACATGCCAGAGATTTTCCGCTTGATTTTTCAGCGCTTCAACCAGTTGCGGGTGCGAATGGCCGAGCGAATTCACCGCAATGCCCGCGGCGAAATCCAGATAGCGATTGCCTTGTTCATCAATTAGCCACACGCCCTCGCCGCGCACGAAGCGCAGTTTTGCCCGTGCAAATGTTTGATAAAGGGCGTCGCCAGCTGCTGTGTGTTCCAAGGTCTCAATCCGTCACTGTGACTTCGCGGAAGCGGGCTTCACAAAAGTCAAAAAATAAAAAACCGCCTGTCCGGCGGCCTTGTCGGTGCGAATATCATGTCTTCACAGGCGAAAGTCAAGAAATCCGCATTTGTGCTAAAAAACACGCGGTTTGGTGCAAACTGTTGCCATTTTGACTCACTCAAAAACTAAATAGCCGTTTCACAATATTGACCGGAAGGTAAACTGGGGAAAACTCCAAAAATTGGAGTCAAGAGGGCGTCCGACTCTTGTCAGGGAGTCCGCAATAATTGTAGTTTCAATTAACAATAACTACATATCGCGTGGCGGTCCCAGTTCTGATTACAGATGTTGTGTGCACCAATTGGCTTTCCAGTTGGCGGCGAGGGATTCCGGATTCGATTTGACGGTAAGGAACGGTCGTATGAACTGGACGGATGAACGGGTTGAATTGCTGAAAAAGCTCTGGGCTGATGGCCTCAGTGCAAGCCAAATTGCTGGTCAGCTCGGCGGCGTCACGCGCAATGCTGTCATCGGCAAAGTGCACCGTTTGAAGCTTTCGGGGCGCGGCAAGACAACGTCATCACAACCGCGCGCAAAGAAGCCGGTCACAGTCGGCGTGACCACCACGCAGGTCCGCGCAGCAGCGCCGCGCTCGAGCGGTAGTGCTGGCAAGGTTAGCAGCTACACACACGCTGTTGGCGCAACTGCTTTGAAGGCCGACTATAATCAGCAGCCAGTGGCGCTGACTTCCCGCGTACTAGAATTCACCGCGCCATTAGTCGCGCCGGTGTCACGCGAACTTCGTTTGGTGGATCTTTCTGAGCGCACTTGCAAATGGCCGGTTGGCGATCCGATGTCGGCAGACTTTAATTTCTGCGGCCATGAGGCTGGCAATGCCGGTCCTTATTGCCAGTTCCACGCAAAGATGGCGTACCAGCCGGCTTCAGAGCGTCGCCGCGCTCGCTAGGGGAAACCGCCGTGCCGTGCATTTGATGCAATTTTCCTCCGCACCCAGTGCTCACGCACGTTAAGTACGCTCCGCTCCGGTTCTTAGAAAATCACACCAACTGCACCGGCATGACAATTTTCCAACAGAGCCTTTTGCACTAACCTCAGCTACATCTGTTCCAAAGAATAGCCCGAGCCGCGCACAGTGCGTATCGGGTCTTTTTCTTTGCCGCGATTGATGGCTTTGCGCAGGCGACCGATGTGGACATCGACCGTGCGGTCATCGACATAAATATCTTGACCCCACACGCTGTCCAATAATTGGGTGCGGGAAAAAACGCGACCTGGCGCTTGCATGAAAAACTCGAGCAGCCGGTATTCCGTTGGCCCGAGCTTCAATTCGCGGCCATCGCGGCGCACACGATGGGTTTCACGATCCATTTCAACATCGGAGACTTTGAGTAAATTGGAAACCATTTCCGGCTTCACGCGCCGCAACATGGCTTTCACCCGCGCCATTAGTTCTGGCGTCGAGAATGGCTTGACCACATAATCATCCGCGCCGGTGGCAAGTCCGCGAACCCGTTCGCTTTCCTCTCCGCGCGCTGTAAGCATAATGATGGGGATACGGCGCGTTTCCGGCCATGCCCGCAGGCGGCGGCACAGCTCAATGCCGGAAACACCGGGTAACATCCAATCCAAGATAATCAAGTCCGGCGCATTTTCGCGCACTGCCAATTCAACCTCGTCACCGCGCATGATTGTATCGACACGATAACCTTCGGATTCCAGATTATAGCGCAGCAGCGTGCTGAGCGCGTCTTCATCTTCGATCACTGTAATCTTGGGAGCGTTGGACATATTATACTGATTATTCTGCTTTAATCGCGTGGCTGGAGTCGTCCTTCGGGCGGTCCAGTGGCATTTGCTCGCCCGTCACAATGTAATAAACGGTTTCGGCGATGTTTGTGGCATGGTCGCCAACACGTTCCAGATTTTTGGCGCAGAATAGCAGATGCGTGCAGGCTGTGATGTTGCGCGGGTCTTCCATCATGTAGGTCAGAAGTTCGCGGAACAGCGACGTGTACATCGCGTCGATTTCATCATCACGGTCACGCACAATGTTGAGACGATCAATCGTGCGCGAGGCGTAGCTATCCAGCACATCTTTGAGCTGGGTAAGCGCCAGTTCTGTGAGCGCTTCAAGGCTGCGAAAGAGCTTCACCGGATGGCGACTTTCAGACACGGCAAATGAACGCTTGGCAATGTTCTTGCCCATGTCACCAATACGCTCCAAATCACCGGAGATGCGGATCGCGCCGATAATTTCGCGCAAGTCGCTCGCCATTGGCTGGCGCTTGGCAATAGTCAAAATCGCTTTTTCGTCGATATCGCGCTGTGCGTCATCAAGAAAGCGATCATCAGTAATAGTGTTTCTTGCGAGGCGTTCGTCGCTGGTCACAAGGGCCTTGACGGATTGGTCAATCATGCGCTCGGCATGACCGCCCATTTCGGCAATCTTCTTGACCAGAAAGTTCAGCTCTTCATCGTAGGACCGGACAGTGTGTTGCGATGGCATTGTGATAATTCCTCTATCCGAGCCTTAGCCGAAACGGCCAGTGATGTAGTCTTGCGTGCGTTTTTCTGAAGGGTTGGAGAACATCTTCTCCGTCGGGCCTTCCTCCACCAGATTGCCCAAATGGAACATCGCTGTGCGCTGTGAAACGCGGGCGGCCTGCTGCATCGAATGGGTAACGATAACGATCGTGTAGTTTTCACGCAATTCGTCGATGAGTTCTTCAACCTTGGCCGTGGCAATCGGATCAAGAGCCGAGCATGGCTCATCCATAAGGATAACGTCGGGATTGACCGCAATCGCACGGGCAATGCACAGGCGCTGCTGCTGGCCACCGGAGAGACCAGTGCCTGCGTGCTGCAATCGGTCTTTGACTTCTTCAAACAGGCCTGCCTTTTTCAAGCTGGCTTCCACCACTTCATCCACATCCGATTTTGAATGGACAAAGCCGTGAATGCGCGGGCCGTAGGCGACGTTTTCATAGATGGATTTTGGAAACGGATTTGGTTTTTGGAACACCATGCCTACGCGGGCGCGCAGCTGCACTACGTCCAACTCCCTGTCATAAATGTCCTTGCCATCAATCTCGATTTTGCCCGTCACACGGCAGGTCGAAATTGTATCATTCATCCGGTTGATGCAGCGCAAGAATGTTGACTTGCCGCAGCCCGACGGGCCGATGAAGGCAGACACGGCTTTTTCCGGAATGTTGATCGACAGGTCTTTAATGGCATGTTTGTCGCCGTAGTAAACATCGATGTTTCTGGCGCTGATTTTGTATTTCGGCTCGATCATAGTTGCGCCTGTCTTCAAAGTTAGAGGTTCAATAAGAGCGTTCATTTATCTGTTGCCTTCCAGCTTACCAGCGACGTTCAAAACGCTTGCGCACAAAAATCGCAATGGCATTGAGGACAAAAAGGACGCACATCAAAATCATGATGGCAGCGGCGGTTCGTGATTGGAACCCAATTTCGGGCAAATCTGACCAAAGGAAAATCTGCACCGGCAGAACAGTTGCGGCATCGGTGAAGCCTTTAGGCACATCAACGATGAAGGCAATCATGCCAATCATCAAGAGTGGAGCGGTTTCGCCGAGCGCACGAGAGACGCCAAGAATGACGCCGGTCAGGATGCCAGGTACAGCCAGCGGCAGGACATGGTGGAACACCGCTTGCTGATGCGAAGCGCCGACGCCGAGCGCGGCTTCTTTGATTGAGGGCGGAACAGAGCGGAATGCCGCCCGTGAGGCAATGATCATGGTGGGCAACACCAGCAAAGCCAACACAAAGCCACCGACGAGTGGAGCCGAGCGCGGCATACCGAAGAAGTTGAGAAATACCGCAAGCCCAAGCAGACCGAAGATGATGGAGGGAACGGCAGCAAGATTGTTGATGTTCACCTCAATCAGATTGGTAAGTCGGCCCTTGGCTGCAAATTCTTCAAGATAGATTGCAGCCGCGACGCCGATGGGCACGCAGATTGAAAGCGCAATAACAAGCGTAAGCAATGAGCCCACAAGTGCGCCCTTGATGCCTGCCAATTCAGGCTCGCGAGAGTCGCCGGAGGAGAACAAGCGCCACGATAAATTCTTGGAAATTACGCCTTGATCCTTCAAGGTCTCCAGATACACCGCTTCCTTATCATTGATGCGGCGGTTGGACTCGACCGCTGATAAAATGAGTTGATCCCATTTACCAGCAGGGACCGCGTCAGCTGTGGACGGCTCAAGCAGTGTTTCGGTTTCAAGCGTTGCACCGTTAATTTTGGCAACCCGCAGGGCGCCGCCATTGAGGCGCAGAATTGACTGCTCGTTGATGCCTGCGATGTCGCCAGTAACGGTGTAAACATCACCAGTTTTCGTCAATTGCAGTGCGCCTGTGCCACTGCGCTTTTCGATACCGGTTTCGTTGCCCTTTAAGTAAAGGTCAGCGTCCGCATTCAACAGCAATGGCAGCGTCACATCGGTGCCGATTAGCTTCGGATTGGCAACCACCATTTCGCGCAAATCATCGCTTGCACCGGATGACAGAAGACCAAGCAGTGCCTTCTTGTCCACGCGGTTTGTGACGGCGGGAAACGCATTCTTCAGCGCATCCTTAACCAGCGTGGCATACTCGCCCTTTTCAGGAGCTGTCGCATCAACACTCGTTGCTGATACCGTGACCGGTATGCTCATCGTATGCTCGGTGAAAGCTGGCAGGCCTTTGGTCACAATATCCAAAAGCAGGAAGAATAAGAACGCCACCGTAATGCCAAGCGAAATCAGGCCGTAGATCTGAAAGCGGCGTTCGCTACGATAGCGCTTGGCTACATATGCCGAATTGGAGACGAAACTGTCAGTCATATTGTTCCCGATATTTCTGCACAACACGCATGGCGACATAATTAAGAATGAGGGTGAGGACGAAAAGTACCAACCCCAGCGCAAAGGCAGATAGGGTTTTTGCCGAGTCGAATTCTTGGTCGCCAACCAGAAGCGAGGCGATTTGCACTGTAATTGTCGTAACGGCTTGCAGCGGATTAAACGTGAGGTTTGCAGCAAGACCGGCCGCCATGACCACGATCATCGTCTCGCCAATGGCGCGGGAGATGGCGAGAATAAAGGCGGACACGATACCCGGCAACGCAGCTGGCAGCACCACTTTTTTGATAGTTTCAGATTTGGTGGCCCCCATAGCATAAGAGCCATCACGCAGCGCTTGCGGCACGGCGTTGATGACATCATCAGAGAGCGAAGAAATCAGCGGCACGATCATCATGCCCATGACAAGTCCGGCAGCGAGCGCGGACTCGGACGATACGGAGAGGCCGAAATGTTCGCCGCTGTTGCGGATGAGCGGCGCTACCGTCAGGGCGGCGAAGAAGCCGAGCACGACGGTTGGCACGCCTGCCAACAATTCCAGCGCCGGCTTGGCGATGCTGCGAACGCGGGGCGAGGCATATTCAGCCATGTAAATCGCGGAGAACAGTCCCAGCGGTCCGGCGACGATGATGGCTATCAGCGTGATGAGTAGTGAGCCAATCAAAAGTGGCAGAAATCCGAAAGCTGGCGGATTGCCAGTCGGTGCCCATTTCAGCCCCGAAATGAATGATGTGAACGGTATTTCAGCAAAAAAACGAAACGCCTCGAACAAAACGGAAAAGACAATGCCGACAGTCGTCAAGATTGCGAGGCCGGAACATATGGCGAGGAACGCCAGAACAATCTTCTCAACCAGATTGCGCGCCCGAAAGCTTTCCGTGATTTTGGGATAGCTGGCTACCGCGGCAATGATTGCGGCGATTAGCGCACCATAAATTGCGAAGGGAATGCCAAGCCAAGTGGCTATGCCAAAGACGACGCCGCCGGTAATCGCCGCCATTAGCGCGACAAACGCGCCGTGATAAAATGGCAGTGAGTGCACTTGTGCAAGGTTGCCGGAAACCAACGCTTTTGCGCGGCTAGCGCCAAGTACATAGGAGGCAACCATCAAGGCAAAGAGGCATAAAATGAATATCGACATAGGCCCGCCTCTAAAACTCGAAACAAATAGTCTCAATTAAATTCGTTTAGCAGAAAATTTGTGAGGCGGCCGGTACATCCGCGGCCGCCCCACAAGAAAGCGAAGCTTATTTTAAGCCATCAGCCTTCATTACTAACATGTCTTTTACAGTCGCCTGCGATATAGCAGCCTGATCTTCCGGCAATGTTACGAGACCCTTTTCGGCCAAGTAGCCATCTTCGCTCAACGCTTCCTTGGAAACATATTCGGCAAGGAATTCGGCTATGCCTTTTGTTGTCGCCACGTTCTGCTTCTTTGCGTAGATATAAAGCGGACGGGAAACTTTGTAATCACCTGAAGCGATGGTTTCGTAAGATGGTACGGAACCTTCAACAGAAGCGCCCTTGATAGTGCTTGAATTTTCCTCAAGGAAGGAATAGCCGAAAACGCCGAATGCGTCTTTGTTGGCTTGCAGCTTTTGAACGTTCAAATTGTCGTTCTCGCCAGCTTCAACATAAGCGCCATCTTCACGAACTGACTTCCAAACACCCTCGAATGCCTTTGCATCAGCCTTCTTCAAAGCCGCCAAAGATTCGATGCTTTCGGCGCCCTTTTCGAGAACCAATTCAGCAAATGAATCGCGTGTGCCGGATGTTGTTGGGGGCCCAAGCACTTCGATTTTTGTCGCTGGAAGCGCTGGATCGATTTCACTCCACATCTTGTATGGGTTGGCAATCAGCTTGCCGTCTTTGCCAGGAACTTCCTTGGCAAGAGCCAAAAATATTTGCTGCTTAGTAAAAGCAACATCTGCTGCATCCTTAGACTGGCCGATGGAGAGGCCATCGAAGCCAACCTTGATTTCAATGATTTCAGTCACGCCATTTTTAGCGCAATCATCGAATTCGCTCTTCTTGATCGGGCGGGATGCATTGGTGAAATCAGGAAATGCATCGCCGATACCGGCGCAGAACAGCTTCATGCCGCCGCCAGTACCTGTTGATTCAACAACTGGCGTCTTCATGCCGGACTTCTTGCCGAAGTTTTCTGCAACAGCGGTTGTGAAAGGATAAACGGTTGAGGAACCAACGATGCGGATTTCATCGCGCGCCTGAGCAACAGTGGTGAAGGCGGTGGCGGCAAGCAAAGTTGCGGCTGCGATATTAAGAATTCTCATTTGTAACTCCCTGTGGGGCTTAATTTCATTCGATCTTGCATCGACGATGACCGTCTAAGCATTCCATGCGAAAGGAATATGACAAAAGAGAAACAGTTTTATGACAGTATAAGCCATTGTAACATATACATATTTTTATTTATCTAACTTTCACTTGTCGCCTAGTGGCAGATGAACGGCAAAGGTCGAGCCATTATCGGGCTTGGATTGAATAATGAGGCGGCCTTTATGGCGTGAAACAATGTGTTTCACGATGGCCAAACCGAGGCCTGTGCCTTTTTGTACTGCGCCGGTGATCGGCGTGGCGCGGTAAAAGCGCTCGGTGAGCCTTGGAATATGCTCCGCGGCAATGCCCGGACCAAAGTCTCGGACACTGATGACCACCTCTTTGCCACCGCCAATTTCGGGCACATCAATGCTGACTGCAACCTTGCCGCCGGATTTGCCATATTTGCAGGCATTTTCGATGAGGTTTTCGAGCACCTGAATGAGCTCATCACGGACTGCTGAAATGCGCACAGGCGTAGCGCTAAACTTGCGCTCAACCTCAACACCGGATTCTTGCGCCATCGGGCATAGCGCATCAATGACCTGCGACGTGAGAGCGGTTATGTCGATGATCTCCGTTTTGTCAGCATTCGGGCGCATCTCGAGGCGCGATAGTGACAGCAGATCATCAATCAGACGCGACATACGGCCCGCTTGCTCCTGCATGATGCCCAAGAATTTCTCCCGCGCAGGCTCATCATTACGCGCTGGGCCGCGCAGCGTTTCGATGAAGCCCGTTAGCGAGGCCAGCGGCGTGCGCAACTCATGACTGGCGTTGGCAACGAAATCTGCCCGCATCCGCTCGATATTATGGGCCTCGCTGATATCGCGAAATAGGATTGCATAGCGCTGGGTTGGCAGCTCTACTTTATGGATGGGGCAAATATCGACGCGATACCAGCGTTCAAACGGCACGCGCTCGTGCATTTCAAAATTCACTGGCGAATCTTGAGCGACGGCTTGGTTGAACGCGGCGATCATTTCCGGCTCACGGAATTTAAGGGTGAGAAAATTGCCAATCAATAGTTCACCAAACTCGCGCCCTGCGGCGCTGTTGGTTTGCAATATTTTTGACTGGGTATCGACCATAATCGTCGGTAGGGGCAGCGCATCAAAAACGCTGAAATCACTTGGCGCTATGGCCAACGTCGCCTCTGCGACAACCTGTGCGTAGGTGTCCGTGCCTGCCTGCTCCTTTGCCTTATACAAAAGCACCGCGACGCCACCGGCAGCGGCTTCGAGCATCCAATTTATTGCGTTTGAGTTTTCGAGCGCTTGGATCAATGCCAAAAGCGCAACAGCGACTGCGCCCCAAAAAGCGTATTCAACGGAGCTGTTTTGAGAGGCTTTTAGGCGAGCCGCAGGATTGGCATCCAAGGACATGGCAGATCTTTCATCATGATATCGAAAATCAGTGGACGGGTACGCGGTTTGAAAATAGCATAAGGTAACGCACAAGCTGCAACAAAAATGAGATGGTGAGTTAGATGGCTAAGAAGACAGACAAGATACGTCAATCAAATGACAAGCCGAAAAAATCCGCACCGGTTGTTGCCGCACCCGCAGCGCCGACACCTGCGGCGAGCGGACCTGTTCCCCTTACTTGTGAGGGCAAGAGCTACTTGTTTGACATCAACGATCCAGTTTTGGCGAGTTGGGTCGAAGAGTCATCGATGACCTCGGGCGGCTATCCTTATAAAAAGAAGATGGAAGAAGATGAGTATCTCAAGGAGCTTGAGCTGCTGCAAATTGAGCTGGTGAAGCTCCAAGAGTGGCAGATTGCTTCTAAAGAGCGCATTGTTATCGTGTTTGAAGGCCGTGATGCGGCGGGCAAGGGTGGCACAATCAACGCCGTACGCGAAAATATGAACCCGCGCACCGCGCGCAATGTTGCCTTGCCAAAGCCTAGCGATACCGAGCGCGGGCAGTGGTATTTCCAGCGCTATGCCACGCAAATGCCGACGTTTGGCGAATTCGTCACATTTGATCGCTCTTGGTATAACCGTGCGGGCGTCGAGCCGGTGATGGGTTTCTGTACGCCCGCGCAATATGAAGAGTTTTTGCAGGAAGCGCCAAATTTTGAAAAAATGCTGGTCAGCGACGGCATTCATTTGTTCAAGATTTGGCTTGAGGTTGGCCAGACAATGCAGCTTAAGCGCTTCCACGAGCGCCGCCATAGCCCGCTGCGCCATTGGAAATTCTCGCCGATGGACGTTGCCGGACTTTCCAAATGGGCAGACTATTC
This sequence comes from Phyllobacterium sp., assembly GCA_031430295.1. GTDB lineage: Bacteria > Pseudomonadota > Alphaproteobacteria > Rhizobiales > Rhizobiaceae > JANMEX01. The sequence continues at coordinate 5,328 of JANPBE010000076.1, read as the reverse complement.
TGAAAAACTGGCCACGATGTTCAAGCGCACTCACACTAAAACGGCGCCTTGGACTGTCGTGCGCTCCAACGACAAGCGCCGTGCGCGGCTTGAGACCATCCGCACAATCTTGCTGGCCATCGACTATACTGGTAAAGATGTGAATGTCATTGGCAAGCCGGATGACAAGATTATTGGCCAAGGTCCAAAACTTCTGAGTTGACCGCTGGCAGGTGCGGGGTTTTCTCCCACAAGTGTGGCTTGAAAATGAGTTGCCACACCGCCCGCCATGCGGCGCGAGACAGAAATATCCAATATATCGGCAATGAGACGAGCATTTTGACATGCTCTCGCATCGACTGTTTGGCCTCGCAGCGTGTTGCCAAACAGTAGAAGCCAATATGGCCGCAAACGAAAAGCACGATATCCATCGCCAAGATTAGATCAATTTCAAGATGATTTTTGGAGCGCATGAACATCAGCGTGCTGAGTTCGAACACAGAAATAACATAGAGCAGCGGCGATGTGATGAAACCTAACAGGACAATTTGGAAAATGATAAAGTCCCGTAGGCCAAGTACCTTATAAAGCTGCTTGCTGTCACGGTTATGCACCAAAAGTGTCTGCATCCAGCCCTTTTGCCAGCGTGTGCGCTGCGGTAGCCAGACTTTGAAATCCGTCGGCGCATCTTCCAACGTAGGCTTGGTGATGACGCCGCAGCGATATCCCAGACGACTGAAGCGTATGCCTAGATCGGCATCCTCGGTCACATTATACGGATCCCATGCCAGACTATGAACCAAGGCTTCACGGCGGAAATGGTTTGATGTGCCGCCCAGCGGAAGCGGCGCGCCTATGCGGGCAAGGAACGGCAGCAGCCCGTAAAAATGCGCGGCGTATTCAAATGCAAACAGCCGCGACCACCAGGATTGACCGCCGTTAGAGATTACCAGAGGCGCTTGAAGGCAGGCCAGAGACGCGTCAGATTGCGAGAACTCATGCCATGCTTCCATTAGCTGCGCGGGATGGGGCCGGTCTTCGGCATCGTAGATGACGACGAATTCACCGGTACAATGCGGCAATGCGTAGGTCAGCGCTTTGGGTTTGGTGCGCGGCAGCGCAAATGGCACAGGCATTATGACATGGCCAGGTGCCAAACCGTAACCCTCCAGCGCGGCTATCGTTTCAAAATCATCCGCCTCGCAGACATAGAATATTTCGAGCTTTGACTTTGGCCATTCCAATGCTCTCATCGCCTCAACCAACTGCGGCACGACGGGTGCTTCCTTATGCAAAGCTATCATGACTGAATAGCGCGGCACGTTTGAATGTCGCTCATTCCCATGAAATGCTGATGATGGCGTCACGTAGGTCCACCACGCCATGAACCGCAAAGCCACGGCACACGCGAAGAAGAGCGAGGCAAATATATGCAAGCCAAGAAGCACTTTCCAAAATGCCAGTGTGAGAGCAACAGGAACGCTAACAACGAACACACCTAGTAAAAATCCTTGCACGGGTGTGATAGTCTGTTTTGCAGAAAGTTCGGGTTGCTCGGAATTAAGCTGGTTCACCGCCCGCAGCACCTCATCCTTGGCAAAACGGGCGGCTAGCGCGGCCTTAATTGTAGCAGGACAAGTAATGCAAACGCGCTGTCGAGCTGTCGGGTCGCGTGCGATCATCCTCGCAATTGCCGTCTCACCGGCAATCGTTGGCGCAGCGAATAACACCGCCACGCCATGCTCATCGCGGCAAAACAGTTGATAGACATCCCCGCGCCTAACGAGGGCCGGCAACATATCCGTTAGGATTTTATCGGGGCTAATCGCCTCACAAAACTTGACGCCAAAATCCTCTGCCATTTGATGAAAATAGTCACGCGCGGTTAGTTTGCCCTGCGCGATCAACTCATCCACTACGCTTGCGCCCGTGATCTTGGTAGATTGCAACGCCGAAATGATAACGTCATGCGTCAAGCCAATACGCGCGAGGCGATCAAAAACTGAATTGCGCTGCGCCTTCGGCCTGCACCGCCGCGCGCGAATACGATCAATGATCGACGGCGCTTTGGTATCATCTTTGGCCAGTTGCCGTACCAACGCCCGCGCCGCTTCATGCAATATGCTTGAAGCGGGCTGGCTTTCCCCCTCTGTCCCGCTAAACACCTACCCGCACCCTAGGCGGCAGCGAACAGGCGCAACCGGCTATCGCGATCTATCAACGTCTCGGGCAAGTTCCACACTTTTTTGAAAGCCGCCAATTGAATGGCATCAATATCAAAGAGACCGGCATAGGTTTGCACCCGCCCGAAACGCACCGGCTGACCCACCAGTGTTTCATTACATCCGGTTTGGCGAATAATTCGCCGGAGGAAGGCGTCATAGACGGTCACAACATGGTCTAGCCCCGCAAGAAGCCCTACCTCGCCCATGCCGGCGATAAGTTCAACAGTTGCCTTGCTGATGGTCGTGGATTCGCGTTGGTCCTTGTTGTCTGAAAAGCGGATGCAAAACCGGCTGCTTTCCCACACGAACGGATTTGCCACTTGCCCGCCATCTTGGGTTATCGCGGAAAACACGTCGCGCAGCATGTTGGGGCCGGTTGTCGGTAGTAGGCGCAGCGAACCCTGCACCGCCCCTTCCTCATCCACGACAAGTACATAGAGCGGGTCTTCGTCATCAAAATCATCAATCTCCCAATCGCCGGAGACGGGAACATCCCATTTCAGACGTTCGTGAAATACTGATTTGCGAAGCCGGTGCATACTGTCAATCAATTGCGGAAATTGCGCGCGTTCATGGCCGTATATTAGTTTGATCATTTTAATCCCCCGTTAGTTGCGAGGGCATATTCACCTGACGTCAAGAGTGTAATAACTATCCAAAAGAACAGTATTATCAAATTGGGACAAATATTTTTGCGACTTTAACGATAATTAGACCACGGTTATCAGGCCAAGCTTCAGGGCCATGGCCACGGCATGGGTGGTGTTCACCACATTCATTTTATAACGAAGCTGATTGAGGTGATATTTGACTGTTGAAACTGTCACCTCAAGCCGAATGGATATTTCAATAGCCGTCAGCCCGATTGCGCAATATTGCAAAATGTGCCGTTCGCGCTCACTTAGCATCGGCGCTTTTTCATCGGCCTCGCCGGATACCCTTTTGTGAAAGAAGTGCGCCAGCGTCACAAAGTCGCGTAGAAACTCGCGTTTTACATCGCGCCAGTCCTTTTCATTATAGTCACCTGTCACGCTGAACAGCGCGCGTGCACCGCCATCGCCGCGTATCGGGACAGTTAGCCCTTGCTTGCCCAGACTATATTCGCGCGCGAGACCAAGAACCTGCTCCGCCTCCGGCATTCGTTCGCGCACTTGGCGCCAGTCAAACGGTAATATTTCGGACAGGCCAGCCTGCATGACCGGATCTTTTTGCTCTGCAAAGGTCTTGCGATATTCCGCTTGCCATTCAACAGGATAGGTCACCAGGAACTTCGGTTTGCGCGAGATAAATGAGCGCTTGTCCACCGTGATATAAGCTGAATGTTTCAATCCGTATATTTCACACAGTGATTTCATGAATTCCGCATTGTCGACCGGCTGATCATTCCCGTTCGCTGCGCCTTCGCGCCTATAGAGGGCGTCAATGACCCTCTCCATCGATATGGATGACATGCCCTAATCCCGATTTGCTTCTCAATGTTCCCCTGCGTAATGAAACATAGATTGCGGTTGCTTGAAACTACTATTTACAATTGCTGAATTAATTAGAATATTATAACTTTAGGTAGAATTGAAATATGTCTGGCGGGAACAAGGCTACAAATAAAACTTTTCAATTCGTGGATTTCGGACCATAGGAAAGCCATGCGAACGATTGCTTTTATACTGTGGGCTGGCCTCACCACCGCGATAGCAACCACCGCCCATGCTGGTGAAACGGCGTCGGGTCCACAGTTCATTTCGAGCCAAGCGCAAGGCGTCAATGCGCCGCAAGGCAAGACAAAGTCGATACAGTTCATCACTTCGCTCGATTATCCGCCGTTCAACTTTTTAGGCGATGACGGCAAGCTGACGGGCTTTAACGTCTATTTGGCGAAAGCCATTTGCGCGACGTTAAAGATCGAAGCCAATTGTACAGTTCAGGCCATGCCGTTTGAAGAGCTGGAACCTTCGCTGCTTAAAGGTCAAGGCGATGCCATCATTGCCGGTCTTGCAACTTCGACTGCGGCCCGCGAAAAGTTGAATTTTTCGCAGGCCTATTTGCGCTTTCCTGCCCGCTTTGTTGCGCCCGTTAAAAGTACCAAGGTCTTGAATTTTGACAATGGTTTGGCGGGCGTCAAAATCGGCGTCCTTGCCGATACCGCGCAGGAGAAAATGGCGCGATCATTTTTCCCTGCCGCGCTCGTTACCAGTTTTAACAATGAGATTTCGCTCTACGCGGACTTGAATGCGGGCAAAGTGGATTTGGCGTTTGGAGATTCCATGCGGCTGGCATTTTGGCTCGGCAGCGGCACTTCTGCCAACTGCTGCAAGTTTGCCAGCGGCAATTATTATTCGGATAACTTCTTGGGCAACGGCATGACAATCGCCACGCGGGCGGATGCCACCGCGCTGACAGACGATATTGATAGTGCGCTGAAAGCCTTACAGACCAATGGCAAAATCAACGAAATTTACCTGCGCTTTTTCCCGACCGGATTTTATTGAAACGGGATTTTCAGCGACCAACCAAGCTCGGTTGGTTTCCCATCGCGCCATGGCCGGAGGCCGATTTCCAACTTGTCGTAGCCGGATTTGGGCTGGTCCAGATATGTGCCGAACAGCCGATCCCAAACCGATAAATTGAACCCGTAATTTGAATTGGTCTCAGCTACTTCGCTAGAGTGATGAATCCGGTGCATATCCGGCGTCACGATGGCAAGGCGCATGAACCTGTCCAGCCCCAAGGGCAGCTTGATATTGGCATGGCTAAACATGGCCGAGCCATTCAAAACAATTTCAAAGAGCAGTACTGATAAAACTGGAGGCCCGAGCGCCAGAATTACCAGCGCTTTCCAGAACATTGAGAGCACAATTTCAATTGGATGGAACCGCAGTGCCGTTGTCACATCGAAGCCAATATCGGCATGGTGCGTGCGGTGAATGCGCCAGAACAGCGGCACTTTATGGCTGGCGACATGCTCAAGCCAGACAGCGAAATCCAGTGCGACAAAGGCGATGACGCCTGCGATCAACGGGTTCAAACCGAGCAACGGCAACGCACCCCAACCCTTGCCCGCGACCCATGTGGCAGTTCCCACAGCGGCCAGCGGGAATATGACCCGCAGCGCGACGGACGATAAAAC
>JANPBE010000075.1:0-1996 GCA_031430295.1 Phyllobacterium sp. | reverse complement strand
TTCGTGGAACGTGGTGGTAAGCTGACGCCGGTCCACATTCCGTTTAAGGATGAGGCTCATCTTGTTCGTATTCTGAACAAGATCGTTTCGGCTGTGGGACGGCGCATTGATGAATCCCAGCCAATGTGTGATGCGCGCATGTTGGATGGTTCGCGCTTCAATGCCGCCATTCGCCCTGTTGGCGTGGATGGTCCGCTGGTATCCATCCGTAAGTTCTCCAAGAACAAAATGGGCTTACATAAGCTGGTCGAGTTTGGGGCGCTGACAAGTCCAATGGCCGAAGTGATTGCGGCCGCCGTGCATGCACGTATCACCACGATCATTTCCGGTGGTACGGGTACTGGTAAGACCACGATGCTGAACGCGCTTTCAGCGTTTATTCCTGAAGACGAGCGGCTGATCACGATCGAAGATGCGGCGGAGTTGCAACTGCAACAGCCGCATGTTGCCCGCATGGAAACACGTCCGCCGAATGTTGAGGGACATGGCGAAATCAAGCAGCGCGATCTCGTCAGAAATGCTCTTCGTATGCGTCCTGACCGTGTTATCCTTGGCGAATGTCGCGGCGAGGAAGCATTTGACATGTTGCAAGCGATGAACACCGGTCATGAAGGTTCAATGGCGACCATCCATGCCAATACGCCGCGGGACGCGGTTTCCCGGTTGGAGCAAATGCTTGGTATGACGGGTATGCCAATGACGGTTCAATCCATTCGCAGCCAGATTTCCAGTGCTATTGGACTGATTGTTCAGCTTACGCGTCTTGCTGATGGCAAGCGTAAAATCACCTCGATTGCTGAGATTACGGGCATGGAAGGCGATATTATTCAGATGCAGGAAATTTATAAGTTTGTCCGCACCGCTACACAAAGCGACGGCAAAATTGTCGGTCATTTTGAGGCGACTGGTATTCGCCCGCGCTTTCTCGATCATCTAAAAGCAATGGGCATCGAATTCCCCGGTAGCTATTTTGAACCTGGCAAGCCTAAGGACTGATCATGTTCAGCGGGGACAGTTCACTCTACGTCGTTTATGCAGCTGCTGCGCTGTGCGGCATCATTATTGCTGAGGCCTTTTATCTAGTTTTCGCCCGCAAATCTGACAAACGGGATGCCATAAACCGGCGCATGAAGCTGGCTAAGAAAGAAATTAGCCAGCAGGACGTGCTTGTACAATTGCGCAAAGAGCGCGGCCTCAATGAAGGCCGCTTTTCGTTTTTGTCATTCAAATGGTTGAGCGACCTGCGCACCCAGTCTGGTTTGGTGATGGCAGTGCCAAAGTTTCTGGCCATTACAACCGCCATTGCTTTCGCAATCGCGCTTTACATTGCTATCAAATATGACCGCCCGCTTTACGCTGTGATTGCGCTTCCGGCGTTGATATTGTTGCTGCCTTTGCAAGTGTTGAAACGGATGCGCAATAAGCGGCACAAGCTATTTGGCATTCAGCTCCCCGAAGCGCTTGATTTGATGACGCGCGGGCTCAAAGCCGGACATCCGGTGCCAGTGGCTGTCAGCATGGTCGGGCGCGAAATGCCGGACCCGATTGGCACTGAATTTGGCCTCGTGGCAGATGAAATTACATATGGTTCAGACATGGTGTCGGCACTCAACGCTATGTATGACCGGGTGGGCCAAGAGGACATGCCGCTTTTCATTACGGCAGTTTCCATTCAATCCACAACGGGCGGAAACTTACGTGAAATTCTTGATGGGCTTTCCAAAGTTATCCGTGAGCGCGGCAAATTGCGTCGTAAAATCAGAGGTATATCAGCAGAGGGACGTGCATCAGCCTATATTTTGACGGCGGTGCCAATTCTTTTGATGTCGATCCTTTTAGTGTTTATGCCGGATTATTATGGTGAAGTTTGGGATAAGCCGAAGACCTATTACTACATTGGCTTTGGCGTTTTTTGGTTAGGTTTGGGGAATTTTATCATGTTCAAAATGGCCAACTTTAAGTTTTGATGATGAACAGCTTTATCACCTTACTCGCC
>JANPBE010000074.1:0-3743 GCA_031430295.1 Phyllobacterium sp. | reverse complement strand
GGCACCAAATTGGTTTGCCAGTTGATTGTAGAACGCCAAATCAATGTAAAGTTTTTGATCGCCAGGGCAATAGAACGGACCAGAGGCGGACGATGCCATGCCGCAGGCAGAGCGCACCTGACCATCAAACAGCACCATAGTCGGGGCAGGATATTTCTGGCCATTGGCCTCAAAAATGCCACTCCACGTATCTTCGGTTTCTGCCAGCACAGTTTTCACAAACGCCGTCATCTTATCAGTGGCCTCAACCGTGCGCGGGGCAGCTTGGTCTTCAACTATTTGGCCCGTACCGCCGCCACTTCCCATCATTTGGCCGAGGTCCATGTTGATGCCACATGACTTCAACACGAAAAACAAAATGATCATAATAACGATACTGGAAAACCCGCCGCCGCGCGCAACGCGCATACCACCGCCTGGCGAGCGAAAACCACCGCCACCCTGGCCAAAGCCACCGCCGCCGCCAGATCCGTCACGCTGATCCTCAACATTGTCGCTTTGGCGACGTCCTTCCCACTTCATGGCACGGCTCCGTAAAATCTGTCCCTTGTACTCTTATGGCAGGAAAGCGCCTGTCTATTCAATAGAAACAACACTAGAACCAACAGGGAAACGAAGAACACAAAAAAGCGGACGCCTGGGAGGGAACGTCCGCTTAATGTTAACCGTTTGTGCTTCTTACTTTGGCAACAATACGTTATTCACAACATGGATGACGCCGTTGGATTGGTTCACATCAGCAATAGTGACCTTGGACGATCCACCGCTTTCATCGGTTATAAAAATTGATTTGCCCTTCATTGAAGCAACCAACTTATCACCGCTAACGGCCTTGAGTGTGTATTTTCCGCCACCAGCCTTGATACCCTTTATCAGGTCAGCACCAGAAATTTTGCCGGCAACCACATGAGCCGTCAAAACCTTCACCAGTGTGGCTTTGTTTTCAGGCTTCAAAAGTGTCTCAACAGTACCAGCTGGCAGTTTTGCAAAGCCGGAGTTTACCGGAGCAAATACTGTGAACGGGCCTGCGCTCATCAATGTGTCAACCAAACCAGCAGCCTTAACGGCGGCAACAAGCGTGGTGTGAACCTTTGAATTCACGGCATTTTCAACAATGTTCTTTGTCGAGTACATCGGTGCGCCGCCAACCGTTACTGTTTTGGCAAATGCTGGCACAGCAACAAAGCCAACGGTTCCAAATGTGAGCATGGCAACCGTCGTTGCGCGAATGAGTGTCTTGAACATGGGTATCTCCTCTTTCCATTTTCGCTTGCACCGGTTGGACGAAGCGCCTTCGTTCTTGCGAAGTTGAAAGATAAACGGGAGGGAGGAGATAAGAGTTTCAGAGAGTTTTGAGAAAAGTTGCTAAGGCTACCGACTTTCGGCAAAATTATGGAAATCAAACTGCATATCTGCGTTGGAAAACCCATTTTGCGGGTTCCCTTCCCCGCGTCGTTCCCCTATACCCGCCACTTAGCCTAAGATTTAAACTACGCGCGAGCCCGACCGGACCTCCCTCCGGTGCGGGATGTTGCCACAAGCAAAATTGATGAAAGCGGTACAATGCCAAAGCGGACAGACATCAAATCCATCCTCATCATCGGCGCGGGCCCGATTATCATCGGTCAAGCCTGTGAGTTTGATTATTCCGGAACGCAAGCCTGTAAAGCGCTGAAAGCGGAAGGCTACCGCGTTATTCTGGTGAACTCCAACCCGGCCACTATCATGACCGATCCGGAACTCGCAGACGCCACCTACATCGAGCCCATCACGCCGGAAGTCGTCGCAAAGATCATCGCAAAGGAGCGCCCTGATGCGCTGTTGCCAACCATGGGCGGCCAGACCGCGCTGAACACAGCCTTATCGCTGCGCCGCATGGGCGTACTGGAGCGCTATAATGTTGAGATGATCGGTGCCAACGCCGAAGCCATCGACATGGCCGAGGACCGCGCCCTATTCCGCGAAGCTATGAAGCGCATTGGCCTTGAGACACCATTGTCCATGCTCGCCAATGCTACCGAAGTGAAAGACTTGGACCGTCAAATCCACAAGGCTAAGCGTGCCGAGCTAAAAGAGAAATTCTCTGGCAAAGAGCTTGATACCGCTCTCGACGCGCTAGAAAACGACTGGCAACTCGGCGAGAGCGACCGCAAGCAAAAATACATGGGCCACGCCATGGCGCTGGCCGCGCAGGCGATGGATTTCGTCGGACTTCCCGCTATCATCCGCCCATCGTTTACAATGGGCGGCACCGGCGGCGGCATTGCCTATAACCAGTCCGAGTTTTTTGAAATCATCAAGTCCGGCCTCGATGCCTCGCCAACCACCGAGGTGCTGATTGAAGAGTCGGTACTGGGCTGGAAAGAATATGAATTGGAAGTCGTTCGCGACAAGGCGGATAACTGCATCATCATTTGCTCGATTGAAAACATCGACCCGATGGGCGTGCATACTGGCGACTCCATAACAGTCGCCCCGGCTCTGACACTGACCGACAAAGAATACCAGATCATGCGCAACGCCTCCATCGCGGTGTTGCGCGAGATCGGCGTGGAAACCGGCGGCTCCAACGTGCAGTTCGCCGTGAACCCTGCCGATGGCCGTATGATCGTCATTGAAATGAACCCGCGCGTGTCGCGCTCGTCCGCACTGGCTTCCAAGGCCACCGGCTTCCCAATTGCCAAAATCGCCGCGAAACTCGCAGTCGGCTATACACTTGATGAGCTCGACAATGACATCACCGGCGGCGCAACGCCTGCTTCCTTCGAGCCGTCGATTGACTATGTCGTCGTAAAAATACCGCGCTTTGCCTTTGAAAAATTCCCCGGCGCGTCGCCTGTTTTGACTACCGCAATGAAGTCTGTCGGCGAAGTTATGGCCATTGGTCGCACGTTCCAAGAAAGCCTGCAAAAAGCCCTGCGCGGTCTCGAAACAGGCCTCACCGGCCTCGATGAAATCGAAATTCCCGGCCTGGGCAAAGGCAGCGATAAATCCGATGACAAAAACGCCATTCGCGCTGCCATTGGCGTGCCAACGCCGGATCGTTTGCGCATGGTGGCGCAAGCGCTGCGCCTCGGCATGTCCGTTGAGGAAGTTCACGATGGCTGCAAGATTGATCCATGGTTCTTGGAACAAATGCAGGGCATCATCGATATGGAAGCCCGTGTCAGAGAACATGGCGTGCCGGAAGATGCCGAAAACCTGCGAATGGTCAAAGCGATGGGCTTCTCGGATGCGCGCCTTGCGGGCCTCACTGGCAAGAAAGCCAAAGATGTCGCCAAACTGCGCAACAGCTTGAAGGTCCATCCGGTGTTCAAGCGCATCGATACTTGCGCCGCCGAATTTGCCTCGCCAACGGCCTATATGTACTCAACCTACGAGACACCGTTTATCGGCGAAACCCGCTCCGAAGCACAGATTTCGGACCGTAAGAAAGTCGTCATTCTCGGCGGCGGACCCAATCGTATTGGCCAAGGTATCGAGTTCGATTATTGCTGCTGCCATGCCTCGTTTGCGCTGCGCGACGCTGGCTATGAAAGCATCATGATTAACTGCAATCCAGAAACAGTCTCGACGGATTACGACACATCCGACCGCCTCTATTTCGAGCCGTTGACAGCCGAAGACGTCATTGAAATTTTGCGCGCTGAACAAACCAATGGCACGCTGCACGGCGTTATCGTGCAGTTTGGCGGACAGACCCCGCTGAAATTGGCCCACGCTTTGGAAAACGCAGGCATCCC
>JANPBE010000073.1:0-3108 GCA_031430295.1 Phyllobacterium sp. | reverse complement strand
GGCAACTTCAATTGGCTTGGCACCGATGATGAGGGCTGTGACCTACTGGCTCGTGTGATTTACGGCTTCCGAATCTCCGTGTTGTTCGGCCTTTTGCTCACATTAGGATCAGCCATAATTGGCGTCGCGGCGGGTGCGGTGCAGGGCTATTTCGGTGGCTGGACCGACCTTTTGATGCAGCGCTTCATCGAAATTTGGACATCGCTTCCGCTCCTCTACCTGCTGATGATTGTGGCCTCCATTTTGCCGCCCGGCTTTTGGATATTGCTGGGCATCATGATGTTGTTCTCATGGTCCGGCTTTGTGGGCATTGTTCGTGCGGAATTCTTGCGGGCGCGTAATTTTGAGTATGTGAACGCGGCGCGGGCGCTTGGTGTTAGCAACGCGACGATTATGCGCCGCCACTTGCTGCCAAACGCCATGGTCGCCACGCTGACATTCCTACCGTTTATTCTCAACGGTGCAATTACGACGTTGACATCATTGGATTTTCTGGGCTTTGGCCTGCCTCCCGGCTCGGCCTCACTTGGCGAGGTTTTGAAGCAGGGCAAGAGCAACATTCAAGCGCCGTGGATTGGCTTCACCGGCTTTGTTACCATGTCGCTGATGTTGTCGTTGCTGGTGTTCATTGGCGAAGCCGTGCGCGATGCCTTTGACCCGAGGAAGGCGTTCAAATGAGTGCGCTTCTCTCCGTTCGTGATCTTTCTGTCGCTTTCACGCAAGGCGGCAAAACATCGACTGCCGTCGATCATATTTCCTTTGATATTGCGCCCGGCGAAACCGTTGCGCTTGTCGGCGAGTCTGGTTCGGGCAAATCTGTCACCGCGCTTTCGGTGCTGAAATTGCTCGCCTATCCCGCCGCCAGCCATCCTTCTGGCCAAATATTATTTGATGGCAAAGACCTGCTGACGGCCTCCGAGCGTGAGTTGCGGGCCGTTCGCGGCAATGATGTGACGATGATTTTTCAAGAGCCTATGACCTCGCTCAATCCCTTGCATGTGATTGAAGATCAGATAACCGAAGTCTTGAAACTCCATCAAAATATGAGCACCGCAAAAGCTAAGGCGCGGGCGTTGGAATTGCTGCAGCAGGTCGGCATACGCGATGCCGAAAAGCGCATGACAGCCTATCCGCACCAGCTCTCCGGCGGCCAGCGCCAGCGTGTCATGATTGCCATGGCGCTCGCCAATGCGCCCAAACTGCTCATCGCCGACGAGCCGACCACGGCGCTTGACGTGACGGTGCAGGCACAGATTTTGGAACTGCTGGCAAAGCTCAAATCCGAACGCGGCATGTCGCTTTTGTTCATCACCCATGATTTGGGCATCGTGCGAAAAATCGCCGACCGCGTCTGCGTCATGACCAAGGGCAAAATCGTCGAGACAGGTCCGGTCGCCGAAATATTTGCCAATCCGCAGCATGAGTATACCAAGCATTTGCTGGCCGCTGAACCCAAGGGTTCGCCGCCTGCACTCGACGAGTCCGCGCCCATTGTCATGCAAGGCGAGGATATCAAAGTCTGGTTCCCGATCAAAAAGGGCTTCCTGCGCAAGACCGTCGATCACGTTAAGGCAGTCAATGGCGTCGATTTGAAAATCCGGGCGGGGCAGACTCTTGGCGTCGTTGGCGAATCCGGTTCGGGCAAAACCACACTCGGGTTGGCGCTGACACGCATGATTAAATCGCAAGGTAAAATCGCCTTTGTCGGCAGCGATATTAACCAATTTTCGTTCAAAGACATGCGCCCGCTGCGCCGCCAAATGCAAATTGTTTTCCAAGATCCATTCGGTTCGCTCAGCCCGCGCATGTCTGTGGCAGATATTATTGCCGAGGGCCTTTCCATCCATGAGCCAAGCTTAAGCACTACTGATCGTGATGCCCGTGTGGTGGATGCGCTCAATGAGGTGGGGTTAGATCCAGAAACGCGCTTTCGTTATCCGCATGAATTTTCCGGTGGCCAGCGCCAGCGCATTGCCATTGCCCGCGCTATGGTGTTGAAGCCGAAATTCGTGATGCTCGACGAGCCGACATCCGCGCTGGATATGAGTGTGCAGGCGCAAGTGGTGGACTTGCTTCGTGACCTGCAAATCAAGCACGGTCTTGCCTATCTCTTCATCTCGCATGATCTCAAAGTGGTGCGGGCGCTGGCCAATGAACTCATCGTCATGCGTAATGGCGAGGTGGTGGAACATGGTCCGGCACGGCAGATTTTTGATACGCCCCAGACTGATTATACCAAGGCTTTGATGGCGGCAGCGTTTAACATCGCTACCGCGCCTCACGGTGCGGTGAGCGAATGAGCGGCGATATTTTATTTGCAGCAACCGGCTGGGATAGCGAACTGTGGGCACGAAAATTTGAAGCCGCAGCGCCGCAGCGCAAAGTGCATATCTTCCCGCAAGGCATCAGCGACCCGGCGATAAACTATGCCATCGTCTGGAAACATGCCGAGGGGGCATTGACCCGCCTGCCCAATCTCAAAGTGATATTCTCATTGGGCGCAGGCGTGGACCATGTGTTCCGCGATGCGAAGGTTCCCAACGTGCCTGTGGTGCGTGTTGTATCCAACGATCTTACCAACCGCATGAGCGAATATGTGGTTTGGCAAGTGCTCGATCATCACCGCATGGGCATGAAATATCGTGCCCAGCAGCAGTCAAAAACATGGGCCGAAGATCGCTCACAGCCTGCCGCGAAAGACATAACGGTTGGTATGTTGGGTCTTGGCGTTTTGGGCAAAGATGCGGGGCTGAAACTTAAAAACCTTGGATTTAATGTGACAGGTTGGAGCCGCTCGGCTCATCATATTGACGGCGTTCCGACGTTTTCCGGTGAGGCTGGCCTACCGCATTTCCTCCGCGACGTCGACATTCTGGTCTGCCTGCTACCACTCACGCCTGCCACCGCAAACATCATCGCCGCGCCGCTGATTAACGCCATGACAAAACGTGGCCCGCTTGGTGCGCCGATGATTATCAACGCCGGACGCGGCGGCCTGCAACATGAGTCTGATCTTTTGGAAGCCTTAGATGATGGACACCTCTCGGCACTTTCACTAGATGTGTTCCAGCAAGAGCCGCTGCCCGCAACCAGCCCCTTTTGGACACA
>JANPBE010000072.1:0-5590 GCA_031430295.1 Phyllobacterium sp. | reverse complement strand
GTCGCGAAACGGTCGGGAAACGCCCAGAAACCGCACGCCGTTCGCCCGAAGATCACCCGGAGATGATACGCGGATGAAGCGGAAGCGATACGGCGCTCAAAATTACCTTCACGAAATCGGGATTTGCAAATGATGAAGAGTTTCGTGATTAGATGGGACCATGAAACATCATTTGCTAAATTACGCTCTCGCCATTTTCGTCTCCGCCATTTCGGGCCAGACCGCGCTCGCCGCCTCCTCGCCTTGGCAAGATAGCGCGGGCGGTCCGGTGCGCATTGTCGTGGCGGAACCAGCGAGCAGCGAGACCAGCGTTCATGCGATTTTGCAAATTCAGTTACGCGAAGGCTGGAAGACTTATTGGCGCGATCCGGGCGACGCGGGCGTGCCGCCGCAGTTTGATTTGACCGGCAGCGAAAACTTGGAACTGGCAGCGTTGCAGTTTCCCGCGCCGCATCGGTTCGACGATGGCACCAGTGTTTGGGCCGGCTACAAGGAGCCGGTTTTAATCGGCGTGGACCTGAAGCGCGCCGATGCCTCCAAAGCCATGCGGCTGAAGGGCAGCGTGTTTTTGGGCGTGTGCGAGAAAATCTGCGTGCCTGTGAAAGTGGAATTTGATGTGCCGCTGGGCGATGCCATGACTTCCAGCGAGGACCAGCAATTGGTCGCCAGCACTTATGCCGAGCTGCCCATAGCGGCCAGCGCCGCGAGCGGCGTGACGAGCGCCGTGGTGGACGACAAGCGGCTTATCATCGCCGTGGCAACAGCCGCGCCAACCCCCGACCTTTACCTCGCCGCCCCGCGCGGCTGGCAATTCGGCGCCCCAAAGCTGGTGAGCGCGGCGGGCGGCAAGGCGGAATTTGAAGCGGCGATTTTATACGCGCCCAAGGATGGAGTGCAGGCGGACGCGGCGGTGAATTATACGCTGGTAGAAGGTGATGCGGCGGTGTCGGGGGTTGTGGGGCTGACGGGGAAGTAGGAGGGCAACTCAGCCGTTGGCATGGCTCTGAAAGTACGCCGAATTGTTATGTGACGAGCTTGATAGTTTAGTGCGATGTCAGCGTAAACTCAACGCTGGGTTTTCTGCTCGACTTATCCCTTATGTTCCTCTACTTGTCATCACATATGCATTGCTTCATATGAGCGAGAACGGAAATGAAATACATTCGTCTGCTTGGCCCATCCTTGGGCATGATGTTGTTATCATTTGTTCCCATGATGGCGGCTTCTGCAGACGATGCAAGCGACGAGATGAAGCTAAGGAAAAAACTGGAAAACCGGGCGGCAATCAACAGCGACTGGCTACAGCATTATGCGTCTTTGTTGCCGTCGATCAACCGGACCGTCGGTAATAACGACAATGCTTCAGCAGAAGAAACCTCCGATCCATATACCCAGCAGAAGGCTAGCAACATCAGTCTGGTCGCTGATGGCAGCGATTTCGAACTTGTATTTTCGTGCGATTTCACCAGGAGGCGGGTTACAGTCGCCGCAATCGGGAAAAATCTTCAAGCAATGAAAACGGCCGAGATTGGCCTATTCCCAAACCCAGTCACTGAGGTCACTCGTGACTCGTTCAATCCGAACTTCTACAAAGCACGCGGCGACTGGGCTGTGGCAACGAAGCGAATTATTCCTAATGGCGACCACGGCGTGATAGTCGGACAATGGGGCGGTAAATACGTTAATGCCTGCCGAGACAACGGCGAATTTCGTGACGTTGATGCGCTGTATTGTTCGCGCTCGGATACAAAAAAACTTCATACAAACTCTGAGAGGGCCATAGTATCATCCGTAAGAGCGGAGACGCAGTTGTTCGACTTCAGAACTTGGACCGATTTTGAAATGGTCAAGATGTCTTTGCTGAACGGAACAGAATACATTTTCACGCAGGATCTCTACCCAAATCGAGAACCGTTCAAAAGCTTTTTTGAGTCCTGTTCGCCTGATCAGACCAAGGTATTCGGAGAGGGGTTCTATGAAGGGACCATAATTTTCACACCGGAGTTGGCCGACAGCTTCCGCGACCGACCTAAGGAAGCGAACGAGCTCTTCGAGAAGGAATTGCTAGCGACGAGCGAGTTTGTCAAATTGGTAGAGTAAGGGCCGTGCGGGATCAAATGATACAAGAAGCCGTTTCTAGCTATTTTACCCGTTCCCAAGAGCCCAATCATCGTTTCAAATCGTGGGAACATTGTTATCGGTTTTTCTCCAGCCGCCCCGTTACGGACAAAGACACCGCCTGCCTTCATTTGGCATTCTATTTGGCAAGTTGGGGTATGCTTCGAGGTTCAACTATATTGCTCCAGAGAGACTATAAGGTTCACAAGGAAGCTGTTGATCTTATTCTGGACACTCAATTTGACGACCTTCTTGCGCTCTCGCTTAGTGATGTCCAAAATAAAGCAGCAAAACTGTATGATCTTATTGAAAAACTTCGCATTCTGTACAAATCCTCGCTTGGATTGGACGAAGGAAGTTTCATTTCAGACACTCTAGTCACAAAAGTACTTCTTGGTACCCTTGGCTGCACTCCTGCCTACGACAGATTATTTGTCCTAGGTTTGCGCCAAGATGGGCTAACTTATTCCGGCTTAAAGCAATCGAATTTTGAGAAGCTGATCGCATATTGCAAGAAACATGAAGGCGCCTTCGTGTTAGCGCAGGGTGTGGTCAACCGAACAGCAGCGAGGGAAGGACTGCCCTATCCCATGATGAAAATTATCGACATGTGCTTCTGGGTACGCGGTGACCTACGCCGCAAACCAACTGTCGCCTGACCAGCAGGCATCAATCCCCATACGATATTCCGGCTTCATTGCTTTTCACAAATTACGGTGACAGTGCACCAAATTACGATATCGCGTTCTAAATAATTTGGTACCCATAACCGAAAGACCAACACGCGCCCTACCCCGCCTTCTTCTTCGTTGCGTCCACATAGCTCGCTAACACTGCGCTGATGCGGGTTTGGTAGCCTTTGCCTGTGGCTTTGAAATGGCCGACCACGCGGCGGGGCAAGCGCAAGGAGATTAGCTCCGTGCCTTCCGGCTCAACAATTTCGGCGCTATCCCAAAAGTCTGCCGTAGCCAGCTGCGCGTCAGGATCGGCGGCGGCGCGGCGGTTAATTTCGCTGTCGTCCATGACTTTCACGGCTTTGCTCAAGGGCGGGGCCGCTGGCAGTTCATCAATCGTGCCATACCGCACCAATTTAGCGGTTTTGGTAGCTGTCGCGCTCATTTTTATTCGCCTTTCTTGCCGACATTAGGCGATAGTCGCCCTCGCGCTCTGTAAACACGACATATAGGACTTCGCCATCATAGACGCCTAATGCGATGAAGCGTTCTTCACGATAATCGCGTCTGTCGTCTAATCTTTTAAGGATACGGCCCCTGAAAATCTGAGCCACCTGTTCAAATGAGATGCCATGCTTGGCATCGTTGGATGCGTTTTTATTGGCGTCCCATTGAAATCCTATACCATATTTGTATCTACAAAAGTAGCTACTGACAATAGACATTGAAAATTATTCGTTAGATGAGGTTGGGCTGATATTGCCCACCTAAAACCCCACCCGCCTCTCGACATTTCGCATCCAATCCTTATGTATCATCAATTCCCGCGTGCGAAACGCGTAGCTTAATTTTGGAGAGATTTGATGATTAAAATCGGTGACCGCCTACCTGCTGCTACGTTCAAAGTGCGGATTGATGATGGCTTTGGCGGCATGACCACGGCGCAGATTTTTGAGGGTAAGAAGGTTGTGCTGTTTGCCGTGCCAGGCGCGTTTACGCCGACTTGCTCTATGAACCATTTGCCGGGCTTTTTGGAAAATCGCGAGGCGATTTTGAGTAAGGGCATGGATGCGATTGCTGTGGTTTCTGTCAACGATCACCATGTGATGAAGGCGTGGGCGGAAGCCTCTGGCGGGGCTGGTAAGATATTGTTCTTGGCCGATGGCGCTGCGGATTTTACCAAGGCTATTGGCACGGATTTGGTGATGGGGCCGCTTGGCATTCGCTCCATGCGTTATTCGATGATTGTGGATAATGGCGTGGTGAAAGAGTTTAATTTGGAACCGGCAGGCGGCGCGGAAATTTCCGGTGCGGCGGCGATTTTGGGGCAGTTGTAAGTGTGGCTCCAGCCTTCCCCCTTGCGGGGAAGGTGTCGCCGTTAGGCGACGGATGGGGGTGGTGAGGAAGATGGGTATTTGCGGGATAAGTTGCTGATTTTGCTTAGTTTGGCAGCGGTGCTGGTTCACCACCACCCCCATCCGTCGGCTCTGCCGACACCTTCCCCGCAAGGGGGAAGGCTTAGGGAGAGCGCTTACCTCCGCGCCTTAAACGGCTCCATGGCTTCCCGTGCCAGCTCGTCGCAGCGTTCATTTTCCGGGTGTCCGGCATGGCCCTTAACCCAGTGCCATTCAACTTTGTGAATCTTGCGCGCCTCATCTAGGCGCTGCCAGAGTTCGGCGTTTTTTACTGGTTTTTTGTCGGCGGTTTTCCAGCCGTTTTTCTTCCAGCCGATCATCCATTTGGCGATGCCATCGCGCACGTAGGATGAGTCTGTGTAAAGGTCTGCGGTGACGGGCTCTTTCAGCGCTTCTAATGCGCTGATGGCCGCCATGAGTTCCATGCGGTTATTTGTGGTGTCTGCCGTGCCACCGGAGAGCTCTTTGGTGTTGCCATTCCAGCGCAAGAGTGCGCCCCAGCCGCCGGGGCCGGGATTGCCGGAGCAGGCGCCATCGGTATAAATTTCAATGTGCTTCATGCGCGAACGAGGCCATAATCTGCCGCCGATTCAATGCTGCGGTGGAAGCGCATTTTGCGGACATATTCCAGCGGGTCTTTTTTGACCACCAGCGCACCGGCGGGCGTGTTAAGCCAATCAAACAGGCGCGTCAGCATAAAGCGCAGGGCGGAACCTCGCGCCATCAGCGGCAGGGCGTCAGCCTCGGCATCACTCAGCGGGCGCACGGATTGATAGCCCGTCAGCAATGCGCTGCCCTTGGTGAGATTAAACGCATTGTCTTTTTCAAAGCACCAGGCATTGAGGCAGACCGAGAGGTCATAAACGAACAGATCATCGCAGGCGAAATAGAAATCAATCAGGCCGGAGAGTTTGTCGCCGAGGAAAAACACATTATCGGGGAACATATCGGCGTGGCAGACGCCGACGGGCAGGTTTGTTGGCCAGTGAGCTTCGAGATCGAGCAGGTCGCCCTCCACCTCGGCGGCGAGGCCTTTTTCCACTTCATCGGCGCGCGGCGCGGAGGCATTCCACAGCGGACGCCAGCCGCTGACGGAGAGCGCGTTGGGCCGCTTAATAGCAAAGCCCTCGCCCGCGACATGCATGGCGGCGAGCGCCGCACCCACTTCGCGGCAATGCGCCAGAGTGGGGCGGCGCATCCACATGCCTTCTAAAAAAGTGACTATAGCGGCAGGGCGGTCCGCCAGCGTGCCGATCATCTTGCCAGATTTTTGATGAACGGGGAGCGGGCAAGAAATGCCGCGCGCCGCTAGATGGTCCATCAGGCCAAGAAAAAAGGGCAGATCGTTAGGGTTCACGCGCTTTTCGTAGAGCGTGAGGATGT
>JANPBE010000071.1:0-4196 GCA_031430295.1 Phyllobacterium sp. | reverse complement strand
TTATCGCGCTTGCGGGCCTCTTCGTTCCAGACCGTACCGGGATCATCATCCTCATGATCCATAGAGGACAATTGCTGTAGCCATGCTGATTTAGTTTGATGGATTGTTGCTTTGCGGGTCTCACGATCTGCATTGCCCGCTTTGGCATCAAGGCCTTCGAGAATTTGTGTGGCGACCTGCTTGGCATCGCCGCAAATGCCGACAGTCACTTTTTTGGTTAACCCAATGCGGTCCGGATTGATGTCCACTTGGATGATTTTGGCAGTCTTTGGCCAATAGTCGATGCCATAGCCCGGCAGTGTGGAAAACGGGTTCAAACGCGTGCCTAGCGCCAACACGACGTCCGCCTTGGCAATTAGCTCCATCGCAGCCTTGGAACCATTATAGCCGAGCGGACCAACGGACAAATAATGACTGCCGGGGAAAGCATCATTGTGCTGATAGCCGCAGCAGACGGCTGCATCTAGGCGCTCGGCAAGGGCGATGGATTCTGGAATTGCGCCACCTGTAACGACACCTGCGCCATTGAGGATTACTGGAAATTTTGCTTCCGATAATAGGCGCGCGGCTTCGGCAATGGCCAGCTTACCGCCAGCGGGGCGTTCGAACTTCACGATTTGCGGCAGCTCTACGTCTATCACTTGGGTCCAGAAATCGCGCGGAATGTTGATTTGCGCTGGTCCACAGCCGCGAATGGCCTTTTCGATCACGCGGTTTAGGACTTCGGGAATGCGAGATGCGTCGCGCACTTCCTCTTGATAACATACCATATCTTGGAACAGCGCCATTTGCGGCACTTCTTGAAATCCACCCTGACCCATGGTTTTGTTGGCTGCTTGAGGCGTTACCAACAGCATCGGCGTATGGTTCCAGAATGCGGTTTTAACGGCTGTTACAAAGCCTGTGACGCCCGGACCATTTTGCGCAATAGCCATGCCCATTTTGCCAGTAACGCGCGAATAGCCATCGCAAATGAGGCCGGCATTGGTTTCATGGGCGCAGTCCCAAAATGTGATGCCAGCTTTCGGAAAGAGATCTGACACCGGCATCATTGCCGAACCGATGATGCCGAATGCATGTTCTATGCCGTGCATTTGCAGCACTTTGACAAAGGCTTCTTCGGTGGTCATTTTCATTTTGAAAATCCTCGTGACGGCAATTATTATTGTTCAGTTTCAGCACAAACGCTGTCGAAAATCCGAAGCGCGTGCTGCTTATGTTAAAACTAACCGTGCTTGACTTCTGGACCTATAGCCAGATTTAAATAACCATAGGTCCACATTGCGATCTAATATCATAGCTTGGCTGCAACTTTGGCCAATATTTCGATACCAGGCGCAATGCGTTCGGCGGGAAGTGACGAAAACCCAAGCCTAAAATGATTGGCTTGATGCGCAGGATCGGCAAAATATATAGCGCCGGGTTCGATGACAACGCCCTGCTCCAGCGCCCGCTCTGATAGCTTCACACTGTCTAAATCTCTTGGTCCTGTAACCCAATATGACGTACCACCAAAGCCCGGACTTTGAGTCCAGCCGGGGAAATGCGTTTCCATCGCTGCCTTCATGACATGCCAGCGGTCGCGGTAAGCACGGTGCAATTTGCCAATCAGCATGTCATGGTGACCAAGCGCCAAGAACAGCGCCACAACGCGCTGATTGTTGCCCGGAGGGTGGCGCAGTATCAGACGGCGCAAGGCGCGGGCCTCCTTGATAAGTTCCGGCGACCCTACGATAAAGCCCATACGAAGACCTGGCATTAGCGATTTTGAGAGACTGCCGACATAGATCACGCGGCCACTCTCATCCAATGACTTGAGCGCTGGAGTGGCCTGCCCCAGATAGTTTGTCTCGAACTCATAATCATCCTCGATGATGATGGCATCCGACTTATTTGCCCATGAAAGCAACGATCGGCGGCGCTCCAAACTCATCGTGACATTGGTGGGAAACTGGTGACTTGGAGTGACAAATAAGAGCTCACAGCCATTGAGTTTTTCGTCTGGAATTAGTCCTTCAGAATCAATGGGGAGCGGGCGCACGTCGTTAGTCATCAAGTTGAAAATATTACGTATATCGGGATATCCCGGGTCTTCAACACCCACGGTCGTGGATGGTTTGACCAAGAGACTGGCGAGAAGATAGAGCGCATTTTGCGCGCCAAGCGTTATCAAAATTTCATCCGCGCCAGCCTGAATGCCACGGCGCGGCAATATACGCTGGCGAATTTGCTCAATCAGCATCGGGTCATCAACGGTGAAGCGATCATCAGTCCAGGCATCCAGCCATTTGCGGCTCATGGCTTGACGCATACATTCGCGCCATTCTGCAATCGGAAACAATGCTGGATCGGATTGGCCGTATATGAAGGGGAAGGGATAATCATGCCAATTTTCTGGCTTTGCGATATTAGTTTGCGCCGATGGCTTGATGCGCAATCGCGATACTATGTTCACGGCCTTGCTAAGTTCCGGATTGTGTTCGCCCTTTATCACACTGGCTTTGTTGGTCTTTACTGGGCTAGGCAAATTTGCCAGATCCTTGGATACGTAAAAACCAGACCGTTCGCGCGGGGTTAAGAAACCATCCGTGGCCAGTGTCTGGTACGCAAGCGTAACAGTGTTGCGCGATACTTTAAGGCGCTGCGCCATAATCCTAGTGGAGGGCACGGGAGCATCTGCCGGTATTTGGCCTGACAAAATAGCTGACACCAGCGTTTCTCTAATTTGCGATTGCAAAGTGGTGAGCTTTACCGGATCTACATAAAAAATAGCGTCGCGCACATGACACTCCAAGAAATCCGTGCCAAGGCTCATCTGGCACTATAGTCGGGCCAATGGTCCACAAGAATTGACACTTGGCAAGGCCAAACTTGTCAAATTCGCCCTTCTGGCATCATTGCCGGCATAGTGGAGCCCATTCATAATTGGTCGAGAGCAAAAATATACTGCTTGCATTTATTTATAAATGAAAATTATAGTCATTTTTTCATTTAGCAGATTGAGACGTCAGGGGTCCACAATGGCCGATTTTCCTACCACAGCACGAGTGGTCATCATCGGAGGCGGCGCAGTTGGCGTTTCGAGCCTCTATCATCTGGCAAAGGCTGGATGGAGCGACTGTGTCTTGTTAGAAAAAAACGAACTTACCGCTGGCTCGACTTGGCACGCGGCGGGCAACGTGCCGACGTTTTCTAACAGCTGGTCGATTATGAATATGCAACGCTATTCGACAGAGCTTTATCGCGGGCTGGGTCAAGCCGTTGACTATCCAATGAATTATCATGTCACGGGGTCGGTTCGCCTCGCCCATTCCAAACAACGTATGCAGGAATTTGCTCGCGCCAAAGGCATGGGTCGCTATCAAGGTATGGCACTGGAGGTGCTTGGCGTTGACGAGATTAAGGGCAAATATCCGTTTCTAGAAACGCATGACCTTGAAGGCGCGCTATATGATCCTGCGGATGGCGATATTGACCCTGCACAGTTGACACAGGCACTGGCAAAGGGTGCTCGTGATCTTGGCGCCACAATATTGCGATTTACGCCTGCCACGGGCGTGTCTCGCAAGAATGACCAGTGGGTCGTCCATACCGAAAAGGGCGATATTACCTGCGAATACGTAGTCAATGCTGCCGGATATTATGCGCAGCGCGTTGGCGAATGGTTCAAGCCCTATGGCGGGCGCACAGTGCCAATGATGGTGATGAGCCATCAGTATTTGCTGTCTGAACCTATTGCAGAAATTGAGGCGTGGTCCAAGGAGATGGGCCATAAGCTGCCGCTGCTGCGTGATGTCGACAGCTCTTATTATCTGCGGCAGGAAAAGACCGGGTTTAATCTCGGTCCCTATGAGCGCAATGGCAAGGCACACTGGATGAGCCCTCAAGATGCGATGCCAGAGGACTTTAGCTTCCAGCTATTCCCCGATGATCTCGACCGTTTGGAGTGGTATATTGAGGACGCCATGGCGCGTGTTCCACTGCTGGGAACTGCCGGAATATCCAAAGTTATCAATGGCCCTATCCCTTATGCACCGGATGGATTGCCGCTAATTGGGCCCATGCCGGGCGTTCCCAACGCTTTTGAGGCGTGTGTGTTTACATTTGGTATTGCGCAGGCAGGCGGGGCGGGCAAGGTGCTGGCGGAATGGATAACGGAAGGTGCTACTGAATGGGATATGTGGTCATGCGACCCG
>JANPBE010000070.1:0-1877 GCA_031430295.1 Phyllobacterium sp. | reverse complement strand
TAGATTTTCCAAAAGGGTCAGGCCTGAAAACAACCGAATATTTTGGAATGTGCGAGCGACACGGGCCTTCTTATTGGCCTCAAAATCCATCAT
The DNA here is from genome assembly GCA_031430295.1 of Phyllobacterium sp. GTDB lineage: Bacteria > Pseudomonadota > Alphaproteobacteria > Rhizobiales > Rhizobiaceae > JANMEX01. The sequence continues at coordinate 1,784 of JANPBE010000070.1, read as the reverse complement.
GCGTTCGAGCAAATGAGTTTCCCCATTGCTACGTTTCATGGTCATCATGCCTTCGGTGGGTTTGTAAAACCCCGTGATGCAGTTGAACACTGTGGTTTTACCCGCACCATTTGGGCCAATAAGAGCGGTGATTTCACCGCGCTTGGCTTGGAAGGATAGATCGTTGACAGCGACAAGGCCGCCAAATTTCATCGACAAATGATCGACTGTGAGAATTGCATCAGACATTTTATTGGTTTCCAAATTACCTGAGGCCATCATCCGTGTCCCTCTTTGGTAAATTCGCCTGAGATATTTTTGCGTGCTGCGTGAAGGAAGGCCGTTGGTGTGCGGTTACCCACAAAGCCGCGTGGCTTGTAAAGCATCACAACAATCATCGCCAAGCCGAAGATCAGCATGCGGTATAATTCCGGAGTGAAGTCTTGTCCGAAAATATGCTTCAAGAAATCCATTTCGCGTAGCAATTCAGTGCCGCCGACCATGGCTACGGCAGCAAGTGCGATGCCGATGAGCGAGCCCATGCCACCCAAAACCACGATGGCTAATATCACTGCTGATTCTAGGAAGACAAAACTTTCAGGTGACACAAAACCTTGGCGAACAGCAAAGAACGCGCCGGCGAAACCACCAAACATTGCGCCGATGGCGAACGCCGTCAGCTTAGTTGTTACCGTATTGATGCCAAGTGACTTGCAAGCGATTTCATCTTCGCGCAATGCCTCCCATGCACGGCCAATTGGCATGCGGCGCAGGCGGATGGTTATGAATGCGGTAAGAAGCGCTAGTAACAGAATTAGGTAGTAAAGGAAGATTTTGTAGTAAGCCGAGGACGGCGCAAGGCCGAAAGTATCAGCGAAACCGCCGGGACCGGGCGTAAACTGCAAGCCGAACAATGTTGACTTGGCAATGCCAGACACACCGAACGTACCGTTGGTTACCGGGGTCCAGTTAATGATAACAAGACGGATAATTTCGCCGAATGCCAAGGTCACGATTGCCAAATAGTCCCCGCGCAACCTGAGGACCGGGAAGCCGAGTATGACGCCCCAGAAGCCTGCCAAGATGCCTGCAAGCGGCAATAGCACCCAGAATGACAGTCCAAAGTTGGAAGACAGAAGCGCATAAGAATAGGCACCAACGGCGTAGAACGCGACATAGCCAAGGTCTAGCAAACCGGCAAGGCCAACCACGATGTTTAAGCCCCACGCCAGCATCACATAAATCAATATTTGGATGCCAAAATTATCGACCCACTTCAGTGATCCCTGAATGCCCACGATGGCAATAATCAGTACTGGGTAGATAAAGAGAAACAAGATAGCGATCTTGGAAAAATTCTTTTTGAAGTAGGAAGGCTCGCCCTGCGCAACAGGACGAGATGCTGCGGACGCCTTTTTTTGTGCCTGATATGGCTGGACGTAAGCGGACATTATGAAGCGCCCGAGCATAGCCAAGCCAACAACTATCGAAAGCAGGCCAACGCGAGGAACCAAAATCAATTCGTTGCGAATGTTAGTGGTGCTTTGCAAGCCGATAAGGAGAACAAACAGACCGAAGGCGATGATGCCGGTAAACACAGCTTCACGAAGCGCTTTAGCATAATCTGTCGAGGTGCCGTTAGAAACAGGTGAATTTACCATTGGATTACACCTTTTCCACTTCAGGGCGTCCAAGCAGGCCGGACGGCATGAAGATCAACACGATTGCCAGAATGGAGAATGCCGCGACATCTTTGTAATCGATGGAGAAGTATGCGGACCAAAGCGCTTCGATGAGACCGATAA
>JANPBE010000069.1:0-3055 GCA_031430295.1 Phyllobacterium sp. | reverse complement strand
GGCTCAACCGGGCTTGAATTTAAGCATTTCAACATCGCATGGTATTCCGAGCAGACACTAAGAGAGCGCCGTGCGGACTACGAACCAATATCACCAAAAAACTTCCAACTCTACGCAGACACATGGGCTCAGTTTGCAGGTAGCGATTTGCAAAACCTTATCGCAATGCTGACAAACAAAGACGTCGCAGCGCTTACACAAAATTCATTGGGCTATCTATTGTGCCGCCTGCCTAGCCGCAAAAGCGGCCTCAACGAAGGTGATGAAAAGCTGCTTGGCTACATTATCAATCAGTCACCCAGCGCGGTCCGAGCAATAGCCGATGCCTTAGGCCACAATGAAACGCCGGATAGCGTCGGTGATCTCTATCTCTTCAATCGCCTCGTCATGTTTGCGTCGCCACCTCTACAGCATCCGCTCATAAATGTTGACTGTCCAAACGATACATTACGCAACTGTACCACCGAAATCCTCCCCCTCGCCCACGAAGTGCTCGCGGGCCGCGCCAATATGATTGATCTCAATGGCCTCGATGACTGGCTAGGCGGCGTGCATTTAACGCCGGATAATTTTGCCTATCGCGAAGACGTGGCGCGGGCTGAATAGCTCACTTCACCACGCCCAGCAGCCTTTGCACCAGCGCTTGCGGCTTATAGTGCAGCTTGCTGGGCGTTAGGCCCATGCGCAGCACCAGCATATTGCGGGATGGGATGATGCAGATCGTTTGCCCGTCATGCCCTCGCATCCAATAAGCATCATCCGGCAATGCAAAGCCAAGATCAGGGTCTTGGTCATCCGGTCCGCCAGCCGATGGCCCTTCCAGCCATAATTGACCCTTGCCATATTCCGCCCCGAAGCTGGCTACGGATGCTGGCGCGGCCTCGTGCATCATCGCCACATAGTCCGCTGGCAAAACCTGCGCACCATTGGCCATACCCTTGTCCAGCAACATTTGCGCAAACTTTGCCCAATCCGGCGCATTGGCATAAAGAAACGATGACCCAACCAAAGTGCCGCTGGCATCGGCCTCAAACCTTGCGCTACTCATGCCAAGCGGTGTGAACAGCGCTTCGTGTGGATAAATCAGCGACTTATCTCCCACAGCATCCTGCCAAATGCGCGACAGCAAAACCGCCGTGCCGCTGGAATAATTGAACACTTTCCCGATGTCCTTTACCAGTGGCTTATCGCGGGCAAACGCCGCCATGTCATTTTCCAAAAACAACATCCGCGTCACATCAGTCACATCGCCAAAGTCTTCGTTAAATGCCAAACCGGATGACATCGCCAGCAAATCCGAAATCGCAATACCCTTGCGCCCGTCGCTTGCCCACTCAGCGAAAAGCGCCTTTTTATCCAGCGCCAACTTCCCGTCGCGCACCAGTGTACCGATGATGCCCGCATTTACCGTTTTGGCCATAGACCAGCCAAGCAGCCGCGTTTCGCGTGTGAACCCTGCGCCATAGCGCTCGCCGATAATCCGCCCGTTTTGCGCCACGATAATCGCCCGCATTCCGGGGCCTTGCAGGCTCGCATCATCCAGCACCGCAGCAATCGCCGGATCTTGGCTTACATCTGCGCGGTTGCCTTGTGGCCACAATGCTGACTTGTCGAACGCAGGGCCATCATGGGGAAGCAGCGGAGATGCATTCGGCTTGCGCAAACCCGCATAGCCATCGGGAATCACAGAGCAACCATAACCGGGGCGGTAAACAGCCTCTTGCTTGCCGAAAACACCTGCCAATCCTGCGATCACGGTGCCCTCAGACACATCAACAGTCACTTTCATCAGCTTTAATAGCGGATGCCCCGGCGCCTGCACATCATCAGCCAAAACCTGGGCCTGATCGCGATCCGCCAGAAACACATTGGAGCAAACAATCTTGGCGCTATAGCCAGCGCCCACACGAATGAGGTCCGGCGGCAGAAAATACAGCCATGTCCCTGCTCCTACAATTAGGAGCAAAAACCCGCGAAATACCCACCGCAAAAACCGCCGCATATCGTTGACCCTCCCGTCAATGGACTAGTTGTCCGTTGAAGGCGTACAAAAATCAACTTGTTTTCACCTTAGGCTTTTATTAACCATATGTTGGCGATTGAGGTGGTATCAGCGATGTTTCAAAGCGGTGACTTCACAAAATGACGAAATCAAAATCATTCAAACTCGTTGTGCTCTCAGTGTTCGGACTCATGCTGTCCGCCTGCAACAGCGTGAATTATGATGATTTCCAATCCGCCAGCGTCAAACCGGTAAATTTTGCTGAATCCAAGCCGGTGGATTTCCCCGGTCGCGGCCCCGCCGCCTATCCTGTGCACGGCACTGATGTTTCCAAATATCAGGGTGATATTGACTGGGAAACAGCCCATGCCAACGGCGTGTCATTTGCCTTCATTAAAGCCACCGAGGGCGGCGACCGCATTGACGAAAAGTTCGCCCGTAATTTCAGCGCCACCCGCGCCGCCCGCATCCCGCGCGCGGCCTATCATTTCTATTATTTCTGCACGCCAGCCGCACAGCAAGCGGCATGGTTCATCCGCAATGTGCCTGCCGATCCATCTGCTTTGCCGCCACTGATTGACCTTGAGTGGAACCCGGATTCGCCAACCTGCACCACCCGCCCCGCACCAGAAACCGTGCGCAGCGAAGTGATGATTTTCTCCAATGCTTTGGAGCGCCACTATGGCAAGCGGCCCTTGCTTTACGTCACGCCGGATTTTTACCGCGACAATCTTGAGGGCCACTTCAAATCGCACCAATTTTTCTTGCGCGCGGTGGCGGATCACCCCTCCGGCGTTTACCCGGATCGCGCATGGTCATTCTGGCAATATTCCGGCACTGGCAGCATCCCCGGCATCAAGGGTGGTGCAGATATGAACGTCTTCAACGGCAATTCGCGCAGCTGGAAGCAATGGTTGGCTTCAAACAGCTAAGTGACGCCTCGGCTAAGTGAATGCCTCCAGACCTTTTGAGAGACTGCCATGCTGACGTAGTTGGCGTGATTTTCTGAGCACCGGAGCGGAGCGTACTTAAAGTACGTGAGCACCGGAAGCG
>JANPBE010000068.1:0-3453 GCA_031430295.1 Phyllobacterium sp. | reverse complement strand
GGCGAATATTGCACGGGTGCGCGTGGCAATATCCCCAGAAAGTGCGTTCATAGAGACATCGTCGCTCATTAGAAGGCCATCAAAGCCAATATAATCGCGAATAATGCGATCAATCACGATTTTTGAAGTTGTAGCAGGATGGTCAGGATCGATAGCGCTGAACACCAAATGACCGGTCATCGCCATTGGCATGTCTGCCAGCGCCCTGAATGGCACAAAGTCATGCGCCTCAAGCTCGTCTAGGCTTGCGTCCACTATCGGCAAATTGTGGTGGCTATCGGCAAAGCCGCGACCATGGCCGGGTATGTGCTTGATGACGGGAAGGATACCGCCTTCGATCAAACCTTCGGCAGCGGCACGGCCCATCTCAGTCACGGTAAAAGGTTCGAAACCATAAGCTCGATTGCCAATGACCGAGCTTGCGCCCTCAACTGGTACATCCAGAACCGGCAAGCAATCCGCCGTGAAACCGTACTTTGCTAAATCAATAGCGTGCAGCCGCGACATGAGACGGGCGGCTTGAAGCCCCGCCTCGCGGTCGCGATGATAAAGTGCGCCGAGCTCTGAAGCAGGCGGATAATTTGGGGCGAGCGGCGGGCGTAGCCGCTGCACGCGACCACCCTCTTGGTCGATAAACACAGGCGCGTCAGGCTCACCAATCGCATCGCGCATCGCAGCGTTAAGATCGCTGATCTGGTTAGCCTCTTTGCAATTGCGCGCGAAAAGAATGAAGCCCCATGGCTTATGCTCACGGAAGAAATCCCGCTCTTCGGCAGTTAATTCTGTGCCAGAAACGCCAATAATCAGTGCTTTTGATTCGCTCATTTTATAACTGTACCTGTTTGGGCAACCATGACAAATATCCAAACAAATGGCGGCCCTTAAGCCGCCTTTTGGTATGAACAACGCGGGCTTATCTCGATACGAAGCAGCTACCGCCAGAGGATTTATACTGCGAGCAAAGTGCTGTCGCATCCTGCTTAGATCCGGCGTTGATGCGCACGCGAAACACTGTGCCCTTGCCTGCCACTTCTGCCTGCTGGATATTTACGCCGCGTCCGCCGATCACGCTACTGAACTTGCGGCTTAGCGCTGCATAAGTTGCCTTTGCAGCCTCAGCGGAGGGCGTGGAAGCGATTTGGATGACGTAGGCACCAGTGGCGGCAGGTGTCTGGTCTCCCGATGGCTGTGGCGCAGCGTCAGCAGCAGCAATTTGAGTTTCGGCGGCTGGTTTTTTCCCACCAGTCTTGCCGACGATATTCACCGGTTGGTCTGCAGGACGTGCATCAATAATTGGCGCAGCGCCTGTTGCAGCATCGGCGTTCAGCGTTTCGGTTTCAGACTTCGGTGCTTTGATTTTCTTCGTCTTTACAACCTTGATGGCTGGCGCTGCCTTTTCTACCGGCGAGGCTTTGGCCTCTGGAGTTGCGGCAACATCTTGTGTTTCTACAACTTTTGTCGGTTCGACGATGGCTACTTCTGCTGACTTCTCCGCAGACTTTGTAACGGCTTGTGCTGCTGCAACGGCTGGCGCTGGTGTTTCAACTTTTGTCACCGGCGCTGGTTCGGCAGCTGCGGTTTCAATGGGAGCCACCACGGGGACGGCCGCCGCTCTTTCCACTAGGGAACCATCCGGTTTCACCACAAACGTACGAACCTTCTTTGGCGCAACAGCAGTCGCGTCGGCGCTTGCAGCGGGCGCGTTGTCTGGATCAAGGCTCGGGTCCACACGATCTTCTGCTTTGCCTTTCGCGGCCACTGCGGGCGACACTGCTGGTGTTTCCGTCATGGTAGGTGTCGCAATCTTCGCGTTAACAGGTGCGTCCTGCATATCCACGTTTTCGCCTTCGTCAATCGGATCGCTGGCAACTGCCGCAATATCTACTGGCTCTTCGGAAGCGCTTACTAGTTGGCCTGGATTTGCCTGCGTCTCGCCAGCGCCAGCAACCTTGTCGTAGACAGCCTTATCTTGATCCGCGACCACTTTTCCACCTGGCACTTCAGGCGCGACTTTAACCGGCTGAGGATCAGCTTTCACCAAGACGGGACCACCAGCTGCTACAACACTCGCGCCGGTCATGGAGTAGGCATAATATCCTGCACCACCAAGAACCAAGACACCTGCCATTACAGCCGCAGCTAGCCATGAACGGGGCTTTGTTGGCTCTTGTTGATATGAAACATTATCAAAACCGCTGTTTTCCTCGGCAAATGGTTCAAAATCATCAGTAGGGTTCGTCTGATACGGTGCTGCCGTGCGATAGGGCGTTCTGCTCGAAACAGCAGGAATTTCGTCCGGCTGATAGCCGCCGATGGTACCATCCAAATCAGCTGAAAGCTCATCGTTCAGTACCGATTCAAAATCGATGTCACTTTCCACCTCGGGACTTTGAGCCAGAATTTGCGACGCATAAGCGGGCGTTGTCGGCGCAACATAGGGCTGAGTGACCGGAGCTTCATAGGCTCGATAGTCATCATCCCCATCATGCGATCGAGCAACAGAAATCTCCGGCTCGTTGCTAAATTCGAAGTCAGGAATGTCAAATTCATCAGTAGCAGCAATGCGGTCACGGGTGACTACTGTGGCTTCGACCACTGGTTCTGGCGCTGTTTCGGCCAGCAGACGATCAAAATCTTCGGTGAAATCAAAGTGCGGTTCCTGTTCTGCCGGTGCCAGCGCGACTTCAGGCTGCCACTCTTCAAATTCCGGCGCTGGTGGCACAAGAGTGCCACGAGCAAATTCTATTGGATTGCCCGCAGCAAGTGCGACCTCCACCACAGGCACTGTTTCCGGTTCGAGATCAAACTCGAATTCTTGCTCTTCCAAATCGCTGTTTTGAATCGCGGCAGTTGGTAAAACTGCTGGTTCTTCAGCCACATAGCGGGCATTACCACGATTGTAGTGCATGTGAGCAAGCACAGGATCGGCGGGTTCATGATCAGTTGATGTCAGCAGTGCCGGTTCTGCTGCTGCCATTGCTACCGGCGCATCCAAGTCGATATCCAGCCAAGGATCAGATTCAAATTCATCGTCAACAATTTCGGTATCGGCATGGATCTGAGGTGCGTGTGCGGGTTCAGGAGACAAATTACCTTGCTCGAACCGCGCTTCCTCGAATGCCTGCTGGTATGGGCGCGCAACGGCCTCGATGCGGGGCGCTGGCGCCGTCGGTGCATCCGAAAGCAACGCAGCCAATTCGTCTTCTAGCGAGAGTTCAACCGGCAACGCGGCGTAGCGCACTTCATCTTCTTCATCGAATGCGTCATCCAAGGCAGATGAAAAATCATCATCGAAATCAAAATCAGGGTCGAGGTCTGCTTCGGACATTGCGTTAGATGTTCTATCATTTTCGCGAGCAGAAGACTCGCTCATGATGCGCGAAAGCTGCATCAATGGATCTTCAGCATCGATTTCGCGCTCTGAATTCCACTTGCGATCAACAATATTTGCCA
>JANPBE010000067.1:0-3146 GCA_031430295.1 Phyllobacterium sp. | reverse complement strand
AAAGGCTCGAGCTTCAGGTGTCCCGCCTAAGGGGAGCATAGATTGCCTGTGTTAGGCGCAAAGCTGCTTTTTTGATAATAGATCATACGACACCTAGCCAAACAAAATTGGCAACAGGCAAATCAAAACATCAACGTGGCTATTGAGCCGGTGTGCGACGCTCGAGCAATGAGGGCGAACGTCAATCGAGCTAACGTACCAGTGAGCTTCAGGCGTTGCCGTAGTCCCAAACCCCGCCAATCAATGTTGTAGTCTTCCCCAGCTCTAAAGTGGATACTAGTTTTCCGGATAGGGTTTTTGGCCTAACTCTCAACAATTCTCATTACTGTTCCGCTCGCCACAGCCTATGTCTCAACAATCATGCGACGCGGTAATTTCCGCGTCGCTGGGCTTCATATCGCCGAAAATGTGCTGATAAGCGGTCATGACGAGCTGCTCATTCTTCGCGGTTCTATTGAAAATAATTGAATTTGGTTAAGTGGTGTGGGCAGGGAGGCGTTCCCCTCTGCCCTCGATGCCGTGACTTGTCAGCCCCAGAACGCGTCTTCCTGCTCAGGGTTTGACGAGAACAGCCACACTTCGACAATCTTGCCGTCCTGAAAGCGCAGCAGATCGATCCCCGGTTGATCGACTTTGGCGCCTTCGCGCTGGCCGGAGAACTCAATCTCGATGGCAACCAGATTGCCGTTGTCGAGATAACGATGGGCGTGGGTAATGGCGAAAGTGCCGCCCGACTTCGCCATCATAGCACCCATCATAGCGCCAAATTCGGCGATGCCATTTTTGATGCCCGAGAACTGGTTCTTACCTGGCTGATGCCAGATCACCTGCGGGGAAAGGAGGCTACCCAGCGTGGCTTGGTCATTGGTCTGAACAGCTTTGATGTAGCTCTTTGCGATATCGATATTGGTCATTTTTGTCTCTCTTTACGGATGGGTGAAACCTGCTGCGAAGTGAACTGCTCGGCTTATGATATGGTAATAAAGGATTTCAATATGCTCTGTCGCGGTTGATTGTTGCCAAATTCTGGTATTTATTGGACATTATGTCGGTAACTGATCGATCAAAATGATGATAAACAGGGCAATGGAAAAGGTAGATCAACTCGAGTATCGTCCCCGGGGACGCGAACTTGACATCGAGGTCTTCCTGTTTTCCGACCTGCGTCGCCGCGTTACCCGGGCAGATATCCTCGCTCTCTACCATTATTCCTTCCACACGCTGGTCTGCGTTACTGAGGGCGAAGTGACCCAACTTGTAGACTTCCAGCCGGTCACCTGCGCAGCCGGATCTCTGCTGGTGCTCCGGCCTGGACAAGTACACAGTTTTGGTAATGATGAAGGTTGGGATGGGTGGATGGTCCTGTTCCGGGCAGAATTTCTGCCTTCAGAGACGCAGACAACTGCCGATCTGTTGCCAGCCCTCGGTCTCGACCGGCTGCCGGATCATCTGACCCTGTCCGCTGTTGACTTCCAAGCCGTCAGCGAGGTCATCACCAGGATGATGGTGGACACAGCCAGCGACGGGTCACCTCAGGATATTCACGCCCTTTTACGATACCAGCTTTGCGCCCTTCTTTTACGCCTGACCATCTTGCAGGATCAGCATGTGAGAACGGCAAGTGCTCGGACCCCGGGCGTACAGCGCTTTGCCAAATTCCGGCGGCTCATGGAACAGAACTACGCTGGCTGGCATCAGGTGTCGGACTATGCTGCGGCATTGGGGTGCACAGAAAAAAGCCTGACGCGGGCCGCACATGAGGCGACGGGCCTAAGCGCCAAGTGCGTCATCACCACTCGTATCGCCCTTGAGGCAAAACGCCTTCTGGTCCACACCGACAGACCCATCTATCTCATCGCCGAGGGCTTGGGCTTCGAGGAAGCGACGAACTTCGGCAAGTTTTTCAGGCGCGAAACCGGTTGCACTCCCAACGAGTTTCGCAAACAGTACAAAAACTGATCCCGCTCAACATCGGACAGGCGATTTCACCAGCCAAGGCCATACCCGACATAGACCGACAAGGCTATGTCGGGTATGGCGGGCCACTAGTCTAAGAAGTCATGCGTGGTAACGACCTTCCCGTAGGCGAAGGCGAGAGCCGCCATAAACGCGGCGTGGACTTGATCTGCTGGAACGGTAGTGCCGTTAAATTCGGCGTCTCGCGTGGCTGCGGCGTCCCCGACGACGGTGACATTGTACCCGAAGTCGGCGGCAGCTCTGGCCGTCGCATCAATGCACATATGGCTCATTGCGCCAATGATGACGACATCTTTGATGCCCTCAGCATCCAGCTTCGCCTTGAGGTCGGTGTCCCGAAATGAATTCGGGTAGTTTTTCACCACAACCTGTTCGCCGTCCCGAGGTGCGACCGCCGGGATAATCTGCGCACCCTTGGTTCCTGCAACGAAGAACGGAGCGCCTTCGGGGCTCTCGTGACGAACGTGGATAATTGGTATCCCCTTGGAGCGGGCACTATCGATCACCTTGGCGGCGTTCTGCACGGCGGCATCAACGCCAACCAGCGGCCAAGAGCCTGATGTAAGGTAGTCATTTTGAAAATCGACGACGATGATTGCCTGATTACTCATGTGTTTTATCCTTTCGTTTCCTTATCATGGACCGCGACGAGCCATCATGCTACTGGCGGTACGGACAAAAAACAGGGTGAAAACGACAAATGCCGGAGACTATCGATATTGGTTTGCTCGAATACCCGGGGGCACAAGAGGCAGCTCTTTTCGGGCTGACAGATTTGTTCGAGATTGCCAATCGACCAGAGCGACCGAAACTAAGAGTTACGAGATGGCGAGCCGAAGGAAATCATCTGGTCGCTTCCGAGCAGAGCGGCGCTCCAAGCGTGGTGATCATCCCTTCGGGTAAACGAGGGGCCGTTACCACAGACGTCGCGCGTCCATTCGCGTCAGGGCTGCGTGAACTGCACGCTAGCGGCACGACCTTGGCATCGGTATGCGTCGGCGCTTTCATCTTGGCTGAAACTGGCTTGCTAGACCGGCGATCTGCAACGACGCACTGGGGCGTGGCGGAAGAGTTTCGCACACGTTTCCCCGCGGTAATTCTCGATGTTGATCGGCTTATCATAGACGATGGCGACATCATTACCGCAGGCGGCATGATGGCATGGACGG
>JANPBE010000066.1:0-4807 GCA_031430295.1 Phyllobacterium sp. | reverse complement strand
AAAGCGTGCTGTAAATGCAGAATGGGCCAAAACGGCGGCGATATAAGCGAACACATCCTCGGCCGCAGGCATTGTGCCATAGGCCTCCGCCAGCACATCAAGCAGCGCTTGGCTGACGTTAGAATGCTCGGCCTTGGCATCAGCGTAGAGAGGGTAAACGCGGCCACCGCGTCCGTGGTAATGATCAAGATCGGGTATAAGACCGGACAGAGTTAATGCTGGGCCTCCTGTCGCAGGAGAACGATCTGGCGCAGTCATGAAAAGCTGAACCGAGGAATAATGCTGCCACAAATTTGGACTGGGTCTGTTGATGACGCGGTTGTCAGGTATTATCCACTGCCGATCAAATGAACGAAATGTAAGCCGCGTTGGTGTGATTGGTTTATCAATGTCAGAAGCAACTGAATGAGAACGAAATTCATGGTCTGCAAATCCGGACTTTGTGTCCTTTTGTGAAGTTTTGTCGCCGTTTGGGTGAGGATGAAACAGAAATTCTCGCTTCTCGGCATCCTTTTCTGCAATCAATGCTCGCCAACGCCTTTCGAGTGACTCTTTATCGGGAGATATTACCCAAGTGCGCCCTGGCATGTTCCCCAACCCGTTGTAACTAAAAAACGTTTTCAATGAGGGAAGTTCAGCCCAGAGCCCCTGCGCTGAAGGTAAAAATGGCGATCGCCAATCCTTGGGACAATCCTGCCAACCTACGCTATCCAATCTAAGCGTGGAAAGTTCACTGAATTTTTCGGATCGCTTGCCGGACTTTAGTGCATAAAAATGCACGTTTGCTGGCTCATTGTCCTGCTTTCCCTTTTTCCGCATTGCCAAAGCAATGCAGATTGTTTGTTGAACGCCCTCAAAAATTCGTGTTGGTACATCCGGTTGCAGCCCCTCTGGCGAGCAGTCAATCACCCAGATATCGGAGCAGGCACGCCGCAAGTCATCTCGCATTCGCTCGAATCCGGGGCCATTTAAAAAACCTGAAACAGAAATATAGCAAATGATTCCCTCATCATTAGTTTCGGAAATGTTGCCGACTTGCTCCGATCCAGCGCCAAAAACCTTCAGTGTAGCCCAACGCCAGAAGTAGATGTACAGGTTTTTTAGATGCTTGGCGTTCGACCCAATCCCCCATTCTTTGGGTGCCTTCCAGCGAGAGAGTGGTGACGGCTTGCCGTCTGAGCCTTGTTCAATCCAGCTTCCGCGTCCTTCAGCCTTTTCTTTATACGGCGGATTGCCAATTACCACCGTGATCGGCTGCCCGCGTTTAACCTTGTTGGCATCGCGGCGGGATTTGGCTACGGCTTCGACCACTTGTGGCAGTTGCTCTTCTTCCGCGAACGGATTGCCCAGTGTATCTGTGATATAGAGGTTGATTTCAGGTGTCGTTGCCTCATCTGCGTTGTTTGACGATGTTGTCATCAAGGCCCGCATTTCTGCCAGCAGGCGCAGCTGTGCCACGGCAAACGGGCCAAATTGCAACTCAAACCCGAATATCCGCTTGGCAGCAGCGGCGACGGCGCCCGGCACCATTTCATCCCCATAGTTTTGCCGCGTGGTTTGCGCGATATGGCGCAAAATGCCGAGTAGAAATGTACCCGTTCCCACAGCCGGGTCAGCAATGGTCACATCATTGGAGGCAAGACCTTCCGGACGCTCAAACAGCGGGCCGCGCAAAGCTTCATCCACCAGCCGCACCATGGCTTCCACAACTTCCGGCGGGGTGTAGTAAGAGCCGGTCTTTTTCTTGAGCGCATTGTCATAGACGCCAAGAAAATCTTCGTAAAAATAGAGCCAAGCCTCTGGCTTGTCTTTGGAAACCTCATGCCAGTTAACCTCATGCAACACCCTAAGCAAAGCACTGATTGAGGTTTTCAGCGTTTTCTGGCTGCCTTCATCGCCCGTGAGAATGCCCAACGCCGTGCCAATCAGTGTATTGGATTTCTTGAGGCGAAGTGCTGCCAGATCAATACCTTCCTTGAGAGGAATGTCATAAGCGCGGGCAACCAGCAGGCCAAATGTAACAGCTTGCGCATAGCCATCGGCAAACTGCGCATCATCCGCCTCGGGGAACAGTAGTTTTTGCCAATCATGCTTCAAATTTTGTAGAGCAGAATTACCTAGTTGCATTTCCTCCAGCACTTCGTCACGCAGAAAGCGGCAAAGTCTGGCACTGACTTCCGCCAGCATTTTAGCGTTTTTCGGCGTGATAGGCGACCAACCAAGGAAATCCGAAAACAGCGCAATCAAGCTATCGGGCGCGACTAGCTTTGCGCCTGCGTGTTCTATTCCGCCTTCGAGTAAAACAGGTTTGCCGACGATTTTGCCATCGCGCCACAAAGTAAAGCCATTGCCATCTGTATAAATAAGGTTGGGCAGGGATTTGAGCTTGCCCCATTGCGCTTTATCATGTGGGTTAGAAAAGTTGCGCGGATCACAGCCTTTGCCCGGTGCTTTGACTTCGATAAAGCCGATCAGCGCTTTGTTATATTCAACTGCATAATCAGGTCGGGTCTGCATACCCGAAATGAGTGTCTCGCCAATCGGGTTTAGGTGTTCGGCAGTAAGTCCTGCGATTTCGGCAAGGCTCTTAATCAATTGCTCCAAGGGCGCGCGTAATTGGTCTTCCGGTTGGCCTGAGATAGAATATCCAGCCAGCTTGGCCTTGGCATCCGCGCCGAACTTAGAAATTGCGCTTTGAAGTTGACTGTTCGACATATTTTCGATTCCAAATGGTGCGCTTCTTTTTGAGCGGTTTTGCCATGCAAAATCAATGTCTTTGGTGTTTAGCAAGCAAAAAACGAAGTCTATAGACAATGCTCCGAGGTGCTCAGTGCCAAATGCATGCTCTCAATCATTGACCAGTCTGTACCTGTCTTGGTATTTGCGGAACCTCTTTTGTGCGCCTATATTTAGTGGAACACCACTGGAGGTCCCGTCATGGCTAGCCGCCTTCCCACATATTTCATTTCTCATGGCGGCGGGCCTTGGCCTTGGTTGCCGGATATGCGCAAGGCAATGAATTCGTTGGAAGTCTCGTTGGCGAACATGTCATCAGAAATTGGTGAGACGCCGAAAGCGATCCTGATGATTTCCGGTCATTGGGAGGAAAATGATTTTGCGGTGATGTCATCGCCCACGCCGGGCATGGTGTATGACTATGGCGGGTTTCCGGCGTTTACGTATCAGATTAAATATGCTGCCCCCGGCGCTCCTGCTGTGGCTGCGCGGGTCGTTGAACTTTTGAAGGCTGCGGGTTTGCCTTCACATCTTGATGGCAATCGCGGGTTCGATCATGGCGTGTTTGCGCCCATGCAAGTGATGTATCCGGATGCCAATGTGCCGCTTTTTGAAGTGTCGCTGCGCCATGGCTATGATCCGGAACAACATATTGCTCTGGGCCGCGCGCTTGCGCCACTACGCGATGAAGGCGTGCTGATTGTTGGTTCTGGTCTTAGCTATCATAATCTGCGCCGGTTCGGGGCTGCGGGCAAGGAACCGTCTGCGGCTTTTGACGCGTGGCTCAATACAGCGATGATGAGTGAACCGGCAACGCGGCTCGACCATTTGCGTGAGTGGGACAAAGCTCCTTCGGCCCGCATTTGTCACCCTGAAGAAGATCATCTCATTCCGCTGATGGCTGCCATTGGTGCGGCTGAAAACGATAAGGCAGTGCGCGTCTATCATGATCAAAACGTATTTGGTGGCGTGACGGCCTCAAGCTATCGGTTTGGGTAGGGCTGATGGTGGGTGGTTGGTATGACTGAAACTTCCGATGATCTGCCCACTATCACTGGCAATCTCATCGTTTTTGATGGCGTTTGCGTGCTTTGCAACGGCTTTGTACAATTTGTGCTTAAGCACGATAGGCAGCAAAAGTTCAAATTTCTTACCGCACAATCGGCCAAGGGCGAGGCGCTTTATGCGCAGCTTGGATTGAAGCACGGCGACTATGATACCAATTTGGTGTTTATCGACGGCAAGCTTTTTGAAAAGCTCGATGCGTTTATGGCGGTGATGCAGCAGCTTGGCTGGCCGTGGCGTGTGGTTTTTCCGCTGAAGTATCTGCCCTTATCACTTAAGAACTGGCTCTATGACCGCGTTGCACGCAATCGCTACCGGTTGTTTGGTAGGTATGACGCGTGTATTGTGCCGGATGAGGGGATAAAATCCCGGTTTTTAGATTGATTTCATGCGCTGAACGGGCCAAATCAGTTTAGGTGAATTTATCGCTGGAGTGGTCCTATGTCATTTTTCAAACGTCTATTTGGCCGCAGCGGTGGCGCTAGCGGTTCCTTCACGCCGGAAACGCAGGAATTTAACGGACATGTCATTCATGCGCTTCCGGTGAAAGATGGCGCGCAGTGGCGGCTGGCTGGTACGATTACCAAGGAAGCCGATGGTGTCACCAAGGAGCACAAGTTTGTGCGGGCAGATGTGTTTTCATCGCGCGATGAGGCGGTTCAGTTCACGTTCCGCAAGGGTGAGTTAATAGTCACGCAACTTGGAAAAACCATGTTTGACGCGTGAACGGCTTTAGCTGTCTTTCTTTGCTGCCTTTGACTTGTTGGTCATCATGTCAATGTAGGCCAAAAACACCGCCGATACCACAAATGCAAGATGAATGAGCGTGAACCACATTAAATTATCATAGGTATATTTCGACACGTTTAGGAATATTTGTAGAAGGTGGATGGACGAGATCGCGACAATTGTGGACGCCACTTTGATTTTCAAAGAGCCTGCATCTATTGTGCCGAGCCAATGCACTTCATCCTCCGCATCAAAGCGTGAGACGAAGTTTTCGTAA
>JANPBE010000065.1:0-1981 GCA_031430295.1 Phyllobacterium sp. | reverse complement strand
ACAACCATGCGCGCCGCCGCCGCAATGGCGTTACATATAACGTGCGGACAATTTCGCTAAACGATATGCTGAAGAAGCATCACGCCCCCGCATCTTTCGATTTTCTCTCAATAGATACAGAAGGTAGCGAACTTGATATTCTCGCTGCCTTCGATATTGGCCATTACATGCCAAAGATAATTGCTGTTGAACACAACTATACTCCCAAACGAGAGGAAATACTCCAGCTTCTTACGAAGGCAGGATATAGCCGCGTACTGACTGAGGTCAGTCTTTTTGATGATTGGTATCTTGCGCCGGGCGTGGAACTGCCTGCTTAATATCCAATTGCAACCTGTCAGTCTTTTCTCACGAAAATAGCGTTCATGTGTGATCGGCGGATAGTCGTTTTGCGGAGAAATCCTTGTTGGTTCAACCATTCCTCTAATTCCGCCAGCAGCACTCCGCCTTCGTAAATTGGCTCTCTGGAAACTTCGCATTCAAGATATCTAGCGGCTTTCAAGGTCTTCAATGCGCCTTTTAGAACCATCAATTCGGCGCCTTGCACGTCTATGACCAGAATATCGACGGACTGAGGGGCAATGCCGCGTTTTTCAAGCTCATCATCAAGCGTTGTCATCTCAAGCTGTAAAACGTCGCCGGTTTCTTTTAATCCGGCGAACATATCGTGGGCTTTGTCGCTTAATTGGAAAATTGAGTTGGAAGCGCCTTCGTTGTTAAACTGATGGAAGTTCGCCACACGACCGCTTTCTTCGCCAAGAAGGCCAAGACAGGCAATTTGTTCGCACGCAGGTTCACCAAAAAATGCGGCTAACTTGCTCTTACCTTTTTGGGAAACAGTTTTCAGATGTGCTTGAAGCTTTTCAAAAATTGAAGGTGCTGCCTCAAACCATACGACTTTCTTTGCTCCCCAGAAACGGTAACGGTCGGCCTCTTCGCCATAGTGAGCGCCGACATGAACTATGGTTTTGCCACGTATCGTCTTCAGTCTAAATCCTAGAAACCTGATGATGTTCATGAATGCTGTTCCTGAAATTCATTATAGATGGTTTTGACGCCAGCTTCCAAACTAATGGTTGGTATCCAATCCATCGCGCGCAGTTTTGCGTTATCCATCAGCTTGCGCATAGTGCCGTCTGGCTTTGTTAGATCGTGTTCTATCGTGCCGTTATAGCCAGCGGTTCTTGCGATGAGCAGGGCCAAATCTTTGATCGTGATATCTGTACCTGAGCCAACATTGACGTGCTCGTAATCGCTGTAATGCTTCATCAAAAACACCAACGCATCGGCGCAGTCATCTGCGTGCAGAAACTCGCGGCGCGGGGTTCCTGTTCCCCACAGTGTGATTGACGGTGCGCCGGAGGCTTTGGCTTCGTATATTTTCCTGATGAGGGCTGGCATTACATGGCTGTTTTCGGGGTGGTAATTGTCGCCGGGGCCATAGAGGTTGGTCGGCATTGCAGAGATGAAGTCGAGACCATGTTGCTTGCGGAAAGACTGGCAGAGTTTGATACCCGCGATCTTGGCAATGGCGTACCATTCATTGGTGGGTTCGAGTGCGCCTTCCAGCAATTCATTTTCTTTGATGGGCTGCGTGGCGTGCTTTGGATAGATGCAGGATGAGCCGAGAAACAGCAGCTTTTCGACGCCATTATTGGCTGCGGCTTTGATGATATTGGCCTCGATCATCAGGTTTTCATAGAGAAAATCTGCTGGATATTTGTCATTTGCATAGATGCCGCCAACCTTGGCTGCGGCTAGAAATACTGCTTGCGGGCGGTGCTTGGCGAACCATTGTTCGACATCAAACTGGCGCGTTAGGTCCAACTCGCTGCGGGTAGCGGTGAGAATTGTGCAATTCTCTGATGCGAGACGGCGCACGATAGCTGAACCGACCATACCGCGATGGCCTGCAACGAAGACAGATTTACCGTCTAGATTATAGAGTTCAGCGGGCATCGCGTTTGGCCTGTTCGAAGTC
>JANPBE010000064.1:0-2065 GCA_031430295.1 Phyllobacterium sp. | reverse complement strand
GGAGATTAGCGCCTCGCCTTTGATGACACTCACCTTGGCTTTTCCTGCCTTGGCAACCGCTCGTGCGGCGTCCTCGATGGCTTGAGGGCCCATGTCATTAGCGGGGGTGTTGATAAGGTCACGAGCAAGGAAGACCGCCTTAGCCATGCGCTCAATCGCGGCTTGGTCAACGCCTTCCGGCGTTGCCAGAGATACGACCTTATCGCTCCCCTTGCGGTATTTAACGAAGCGGTAGCCGCCTAGCAAAAAACCAAGTGTAGCAAGGTCGGGGTTAGTCGGCATACTCGAAAAATGCCAATCGCCGGCGGGAAGTCCGGTTGCAAGTTTACCAAATGAAAGCTGCTCATCAGGTGTTTGCGATGCAACGCCGAACAGCGCTCCGGCAACTTCACCTTTTTCATTGGGCACCAACAACAGCGACCCGGGTTTACCGTCAAACCCGTTAGCCTTGGCCCAGACTAGTACCGAACCATCGCCGCCATCTTTGATGGTGAGTGAACTATCACATAGCCAAATAGGTTTGGAATTTTTGGCGCGAGCTTTGAAGAGTTGTGCGGTCATGGATATGCTTTCAGATTACGACAGGGATTGAAATTTTAACCATTCATTAGGGTTAACAGAATATTTCTTTTATCGGAATGTGCCGTGCCAATTTTGAGATTCGGCAATATCCATGGCGGAGAACTAGGCTGATGTCACCTCAAGATCGCACAAGCATGTTTAGGCGTACGGCCAGCCTCACGGTCATTTCGTTGGCTTTGATACTTGGCGGCTGTGCAAACAGCAAGCTGACCACTGGCTCCATCGGCCATCGCTCGGGCAAGCCTGTCGACAAGATGACGGCTACCGAGCTTGATGCCGCCAGCGGACCTTATGGCCGCGCTTATGAGAAAAATACCAAAGACAAGGCCACTGCGCTTGGCTACGCCAATGTCTTGCGCATGACTGGCCGCAATGATCAAGCCTTGGCAGTTGTGCGGCAGACGGCGATTTACTTCCCCAATGACCGTGATGTTTTGTCGGCCTATGGCAAGGCGCTTGCTAGTGCCGGTCAGTTTGAGGCTGCGCTTGACGCGATACGCCGCGCTCAACGCCCTGAATATCCGGATTGGAAGCTCTTTTCAGCCGAAGGCGCAATTTTGGACCAGCAAGGCCACCCGCAAGAAGCCCGTGCACTTTATCGCAAGGCGCTGGATATTCAGCCAAATGAAGCTTCGGTCCAATCCAACATTGGCATGTCCTACCTACTTGAAGGTGACCTAAAGACCGCTGAAACTTACTTTGCCGGCGCCGCCCGCAGCCAAGGTGCAGATAGCACAGTTCGGCAAAATCTTGCGCTGGTTATCGGTCTTCAAGGCCGGTTTGACGAAGCGGAACAAGTTGCGCGCCGTGAGCTTTCGCCGGAGCAGGCTGATGCCAATGTCGCCTATTTACGCCGTATGCTGGCGCAGCAAGATTCACTGAGCCAGTTGAAGAAGAATGACGGCGCTCAAGGTTAGACCAAGCCTTTCACGCTAAATCTGCTGCCAAATTTAAGATGATAAAAAAAGCGCCAGAAATGGCGCTTTTTGTTTTAGAGAGTCCAAGAAGCGGCGTCTTATTGCGCCGGAGCCGATTTAGCGGCATCGCCGAATATACCGCCATTTGCCGAAACACGAATGCCGGCCGGTCCGAGAATTACGCCAAACAAAACCGGCAGGAAGAACAGAATCATCGGAACCGTCAATTTTGGTGGTAGTGCCGCAGCTTTCTTTTCCGCTTCATTCAAGCGATGTTCGCGGCTTTCTTGGCTAAGAACACGCAGCGCGGTGGCAACCGGCGTTCCATATTTTTCCGCTTGAATAAGTGCCTGCGTAACGGAACGAACAGTATCCAGACCTGTTCGGCTCGCCAAGTTTTCAAAGGCTTGGCGGCGCTCTGGTAAGTATGACAACTCAGCCGTTGTCAGTACCAATTCTTCGGCGAGTTCAACGGATGCCGTACCAATTTCGTCGGAAACCTTACGGAATGCGCCCTCGGTCGCCATGCCGGATTCCACGCAGATCAACATCAGATCGAGCGCATC
>JANPBE010000063.1:0-1842 GCA_031430295.1 Phyllobacterium sp. | reverse complement strand
ATCTACACCGAGCCAAAGGGCTACGCATTCGGGCGTGACGGCGATTTTTATACGCTGAAAATTGACCTTGACTATGACATTCAGGACGCCTCCGGATCGAGCCTTGCCAAGCAGGAAAAGTTTTCGACATGGGAATTTAAGTCCCGCGTTCAAAACCGGGAGTTTATGGGCAAGCTGACCTATAATCTGAAGGGCGTACCGGCTGGCGACTATAAAATCATAACCACAGCGCGCGACCAAAATGCCGATAGTTCGGTGGAGTTTACTACCACTTTAAAAATCGTGGAGTAACGGAGCACCCAGCGGCACATGCAGGAAAATCACATGATCCTTATCGGCCAATATGATTCCCCCTTCGTGCGCCGTGTCGGCATTGCGCTGAAACTCTATGACATGCCCTTCGAGCATCGCCCTTGGTCCACCTTCGGCGATGCCGATAAAATCAGGCCCTATAGCCCCATGACGCGCGTGCCTGTGCTTGTATTAGACAATGGCGATGTGCTCATCGAGAGCCATCTGATTTTGGATTACTTGGACATCAAAGTCGCCGCCCCGCTCTATCCGCGTGAGGAACCGTCCCGCCACCACGCGCTAAAAATCGCCGCATTAGCCACCAACTTGAGCGATAAAGCCATAAGCCTGTTTTACGAATTGAACTTCCACGAAACAGTATCCGATCTCTACGTAGAGCGCTGCCGCACGCAAATAATCGGCGCATTAGGTGCCCTGGAAACGAGCCGCGCCGCTGCAACCTCCGCCTTTTGGTTTGGCGATACCATCGGCCATGCCGATATCGCAGTCACCTGCACGCTGCGCCATTTTACCGATGTCTATCTGGACATGGTGGATATGGCTGACTATCCCGCGCTAAAAGCTCATGCGGTAAAACATGAGGCCATGCCGGTATTTCAAGAAATCCAACAGGCGTTCATCCCGCCATCCGAATAATCAATCGCCCAAGTTCTTTTCATCCGTACAAGCGCGCTTGATATAAACATCCTTGGCCACACCATTAGCCTTCGCCGCGGCCATATCGCGCTTGGCGCTATCCTTCGGCTGCGGCCCGCTGACGACGCAATATAGACCACCCTTCAGGCCAACATAATTATCCGTATCAATAGCCTGACCCCAGCCGCCCTTGGTCATAAAAGCATTGGCATCATCCTCAGATGCTGTGCAGGCGGCAATGGCATACCAGCCACAAACTTGCTTTGCAGAAGCCGGCATCACAAACATGGTGGATAAGAACAGCGCGGCAGAGATAATCGTTTTCATTGGCAGACACCCTTGAGAGAAAGATTTAAATAAAGAATGGTAAAATTAACACGGGTGCAAGCGGTTTTATAAGTGAACACCGCAAATATGAAAAACGCCCGCAGTTTCCAGCGGGCGCTCTTAAACTCAATCAAAGAAACTATTACTTCATAACCGGAATAACAAACTCCGCGCCATCTTTAATCCCGCTCGGCCATCTTGCTGTAACCGTCTTCGTCTTAGTATAAAACTTAAACGCATCCGGGCCGTGTTGGTTCAAATCGCCGAAGCCTGAACCCTTCCAGCCGCCGAATGTGTAGTAGGCGATTGGCACAGGGATGGGCACGTTGATACCCACCATGCCGACCTGAACGCGCGAAGCGAAGTCGCGGGCGGCGTCGCCGTCGCGGGTGAAGATGGCTGTTCCGTTGCCATATTCATGCTCGTTGGTCATGGTCAGCGCTTCTTCGTAGGTCTTGGCGCGAACAACCGCGAGCACTGGCCCGAAAATTTCTTCCTTGTAGATGCGCATGTCGGTGGTGACATTGTCGAACAGGCAGCCGCCCATATAGTAGCCGTTTTCATAGC
>JANPBE010000062.1:0-7968 GCA_031430295.1 Phyllobacterium sp. | reverse complement strand
TTCTGTGGCATAGTCCGGCTCGACGGGTGCATAGGCGCTGGCGGAAATGCGGATCATCTTATCATTTGCCAAATCGGCAATCAAACTTGGAAGCAGCACGACGGGAGCAGCTTTGACTGTTTTTCCATGAAAATTCAAAGCAAGTTGAATTTCTTTACCGCGAATGAGATTTTTCTCAAATGCCATTTGCACATCACTAGAAAGGCTGGGGCGAAGCAGCGACGAGGTGCGCTTTAACACACTGCCTGCGGTAAATGCCTTGGGCGGTGTGACCTTGGAAACCCCAACCAAACGACCCATTTTCTCTGAGCGATTAACACGGTCCTCATCGGGTGTCGCGTCTATCTGGCCGGATTTTGCGCTGAAGGCAATTTTGCCAATGCCCGGTGCGTCGATGCCACCTCCGTCGATGGAACCGGTTGTCATATCTGAATCATATGGCATGTCGGCCTGTTGAATGGAGCCGGCGGCTGATGGGCGAATGATGGATTGCGAGCGTCCGCCTGCGCCCTCTGAGCCTGAAATCAGGCTGGCCATATCCTGATATCCCAAGACAGAGGGCGTTCCAAAAAATATCAGTGAAGCGAAGAGCGCAATTGATGCGCGGCTAGAGTTGCGGGGACGCTTAACGGCCCGACCAACGGAATTTTGACGCACTGAACAACTCCACACACACAAACGCAAAACATTACGCACGACGACTATGGATATGAAAATGAAGCATTAACCTTGATGGAGGGTTAACTGCACCGAAAATTAAGCACGTTTTTTAGAGACCTTTCGATAAATCCGCCCTGCCGGGCATTTGATGCGATTTTCTGCGCTTCCGGTGCTCACGTACAAACGTACGCTCCGCTCCGGTTCTCGCAAATCACACCAACTACCTCGGCTTGACGGTTTCTCAAAAGGTCTCGTATTGGTTGGCTACTAGTGCTTCTTGCCGGCACGGCCGGCAAACGGGTTGTCTGATGTGCGCAGCATGAGGCGTAGCGGCACGCCGGCCAGCCTGAATGTTTCACGCAGGCTGTTTGACAAATAGCGCACGTAAGATTCGGGCATGGATTCGGGCCGCGAACAGGAGATAACGAAGCCCGGAGGCCGCGTTTTCGCTTGCGTCATATATTTGATTTTCATGCGACGTCCCGAAACGGCAGGAGGCGGATGGTGGGCGACGATGCCTTCCAGCCAGCGGTTAAGCTTGGCTGTCGAAATGCGGCTGTTCCACACTTTGTGAGTTTCGATGACGGCGGCAAACAGCTTATCCAACCCCTGCCCCAACTCGCCTGACACAGGAATGGCGCGCAGGCCTTTGATCTGCGGCAACAGACGCGCCATTTCTTCGTAAAGCACAGTGAGCGTCTTTTGGCGGTCTTCGATCAAATCCCACTTGTTAAAGGCAACAACGGGCGCACGACCTTCGCGCACGATGAGATCGATGATTTGCAGATCCTGCTTTTCAAACGGGATCGTGGCATCGAGAACGATAACCACAACTTCCGCAAAGCGAATAGCGCGAAGGGCATCACCGACGGAGAGAATCTCCAGCTTTTCCTGAATGCGGGCTTTGCGACGCAGGCCTGCGGTATCAAATAGTTTGATCTGGCGGCCTTGGAATTCCCATTCAACTGAAATCGAATCACGCGTGATGCCCGCTTCCGGGCCAGTTAGCAGGCGGTCTTCGCCGAGAAGCGTGTTAATTAGCGTGGACTTGCCCGCATTCGGGCGGCCAACGATGGCAACGCGCATTGGTTTTGTTTCGTCGTAGGTAGATTCCTCTGAATCAGGATCGAGAACGTCTTCGCCCTCGGATGATTCGACTTCCACCGGCGCGTAATCGCCTTCGCCAAACGCATGATCCGCGCCCAGCTTTTCGATGACGGCTTCGCGCAGGTCAGTCATGCCCTGACCATGCTCGGCAGAAATCGGGCATGGTTCGCCAAGGCCGAGCTGCCAACTATCGAGGAAGCCGCTTTGGGAATCTTTGGATTCGGACTTGTTGGCAACCAGAATGAACGGCTTACCGGATTTGCGCACCAACTCGCCGAACACTTTGTCGTTTGGCGTGACGCCGGCTTTGGCATCGATCATGAAGAAGACCAGATCAGCCTCAGTTATCGCCATTTCGGTTTGCGCGCGCATACGGCCCTCAAGCGAGGATTCGTGAGCGTTTTCGAGACCTGCTGTGTCTATGACCTGAAAGTGGATATCATAGAGCTTGGCATCGTGAATGCGCCGGTCACGCGTAACGCCTGGCATGTCATCGACGAGCGCAAGTTTGCGCCCGACAAGACGATTGAAGAGAGTTGATTTTCCGACATTCGGCCGGCCGATAATTGCAACGGTAAATCCCATGAGCGGTTAGCCACCTGTCTTTGCGGGCACATCGCCGGATGCCTTGATGATTGAAAGCATCAAATCTGTACGGTCGCCGAGAGCGCGGGGCGTGTCTTTGTCATCGGCTATGGTCTGGAAAAACCCTTCGGCCTCCTTGGCCTTGCCGGCCTTCCAAGCAGACAAGCCAAGTGCCTCACGCGCGGAATGGCGCAGCGGGTTGGTGTCGGCGGTCAGAAGTTCAGCGTGTTTGGCTACCTCTTCATAGGAGCCATTATCGACCAACAGAAGCGCGGCGCGAAGCTGGGCCATATCACGAATGGAGGCGTCAACGCTGGTGTCAGCGGCAATCGCGTCAAATGCGGCGACGGCATCTTTGCCTTTGCCTTGCGCTGCCAAAACAGTGGCTGCACGCATACGCGCCAGCAACGGATAAGAGCCGAAGCCTGTTTTTTGCAACTCATCGAGCGACTTTAGCGCCTCATCCGGCTTTTGGTCTTTGGCTTGCGTTAGCGCTGCAAGAAACATATCGCCGGACTTCGAAGCCTGATTATCGCGCCACCACTCATAGCCCTTGAAAGCGGACGTGCCCAAAACAATGGCAAGCGCAGCGCCCGCAATCATGATGCCATAGCGGTTCCACAACGACTTAAACTGGTCGGAGCGCATTTCATCGTCAACTTCTTTGACGAAACTGTCTTCAGACATGGTCTGTCCTATTCGTAACGTGTCTGAGCTAAAAGCTCGAAATTCATTCGCCGCGTTCTATAGGAGAAGAACGGCATAGAACAGGCCTGATTTTCGCTTTTTATGGAAGCCCTGATTGGAGTGGCGAAACGCCAAACTAGGCTATCAATTATCCAAGCCCGAAAACCGCCATATTAAATCGGCAAAATTCATACATGACTTTAAAAGCATTCGCATTGGGCGCGTTGTCTGCCCTTATCTCCACCTCGCCCGCACCGGCGGCGCAAGGGCAAAAAACCCAAGTGGTTTTGATCTCGTTTGATGGCGACCGTGACAATGCACTGTGGCAGCGCAGCTTGGCACTCGGCGCGAAGGCTGGCGCGAAGTTTACCTATTTTCTGTCCTGCGTGAATTTGCTCAGTCCCGAAAACAAGGTGCTTTACGAAGCGCCGATCAAAGGCGCGGGCAAGAGCAATGTGGGATTTGGCGGATCACGCGCCGATGTTTCTGCACGGCTGATGAACATTTGGCGGGCGCATGTATCAGGCCATGAAATAGCCAGCCATGCCTGCGGCCACTTTGATGGCAAGGACTGGACGGCGGCGCAGTGGAGTCAAGACTTCCGCTCGTTTGACAAAATCGCGGCTAATGCGTGGAAGATCAATGGCGAGGTGCACGAGCCGTTTGGCTGGCGGGACTTTGTGGCCAATGACATTGTGGGCTTTCGCGCGCCCTATCTTTCCGTCAGTTCCGGACTTGAAGCGGCGCTTGAGGCCAAGCATTTTGCCTATGATGCCAGCAGCGTGGAGCGCGATATTTCGGAGCCGAAGATAAAGAGCGGCATCGTGCGCTATGCCCTGCCGATGATTGAGGAAGGTCCGGCACAGCGCCGGATTATCTCAATGGATTATAATTTGTTCGTTCGCCACTCCAATGCCGTCGAGCAAAAGGACGAGAGCGGGGCGTTCGAGGCGCGCACGCTGGAAGCCCTGAACAAAGCATTTGATGCGCAGTATAAGGGCGAGCGCCACCCGCTACAGTTCGGTTTGCATTTTGTGCTAATGAATGACGGCGCCTATTGGAAAGCGCTGGATGCATTTGCCAGCGCTGTTTGCGTCAAGCCGGATGTGGAGTGCATTACTTATAAAGATTATGCGGCGTGGGTGAATCAAGCCAAGACGATGGCGGCGGCAAAGCCTACCGCCAAACGTCAGGGGTCTTGAGGTTAGCTGACCTCTTTACCTTGATCTTCTAGCCATTTTTGGTCGATATCGGAAAGTGGTTCGTTGTGAATGACAGATTCAAATGCCCGCAGACGACGATAAATTGAAATCATTTCAATAATTGTGGTCCATGAATTGACTAGGTATTGGAACGACGATTTGACCTGATCAAATGCATTCAAAATTTGATTGAACAAGCCGAACGCAATTTTGCCTGCGATAATTGTCGGGGCCAAAATGACGTAAGCAAATATGTTGTCCGACTGCAAATAGGCGTATCTGCCAATATTGAAGTACATATAATTGGCGTATAACTTGAAATAGTTTTTTCGAACGTCCTCAAATAATTCACGCAAAGTCTGCGGCGTGGCCCGTGTTTCATCTTCCTCACCAATAACCAATTCTTTACGGTAAGCGGCTTCAACGCGCTGGTTCTTAAATTCTAAACCCGGTAGGCGCACGCCAATAAGGACAAAAAATATTGTGCCGAAAAGGGCCCATGTGACAGACGCGATAACCAAAGAATGGTCCATTTCGCCAAAGAACGGCAGCTCGCGAACTGTGAGAGAGTATTTGGCAAGAATTGGCAAGAACGCGACTAACGTCAGAACGGCGTCAACCAACGCTACCCCCAAACCTTCCATTATGCCGGCAAATCGCATTGTATCTTCTTGGACACGCTGAGATGCGCCTTCAATTTTTCTGAGTTTTTGCCAATGTTGTGCGTAGTAATCATTCATTGCCATGCGCCAGCGAAACACGAAATGGCTTACAAAGAACCGATTCAAGACGGCAACCAACACTGCGACAAAGGCGATCCCTGCAAAAATAAGTAACATATCAATGTATTGCGTCGCAGTTATTACGGGTGCTTTTGGCGCTGCTTCTACAGCTTTTGCTGCTTCATCCGGCTTCATCGCGATAGAAAGCGCCTTCTGAATCAAGTCGTAAAACGGGCCGTACCAATCATTAATCGCGACGCTAACTTGAACCTGGAATGAGGTAACAAAAAGTATTAGCGCTGATCCCAAAATCGACCATGTCGCCCATTTATGGGGTCTAAATTTACTCCAGAAGAGATAGAAAATAAGCGTAGCGATTGCGTAATACATATAAAACCAAACAAACTTTTTACTGACAAATTTTGTAACGCCGATAATTTCCTCAGCTGGGCCGCCCAGCCCGATCCATCCCGCGATGGTATCACCGAATGTGTACCAGCCTGTCACACACATCGTCGCCCAAATAACTAATGATATAAAGAACAGGCGAGGCTCGGGAAAAAACGAACGGAACATGGGTTTTTGACCTCTTGTTGGTGCAAATCAGTTGGCGGCAGGTTAACGGATACCGGCTGAAATGACAGGGGCACTTGCCAAATTTTCCGTGAACCTGTGTTGATCGGTTTCACAAACTGTGCGCTCTACTGCACGGCGCTTGAGTGCCGCATTATTATTTGGAGTATGAATTTTGAACCTGACAATTATTGCTGCCGTTGGGCTTTATGCTGTTTTGAATTCCGCAATTCTTTGGTGGATCACAATCAAAACCGGCTCTCTGCGCAGACGCTATAAAGTGTCGATTGGTGATGGCGGCAATGCGCATCTGACCCGAATTTTACGCGGCCACGCTAACGCCATGGAAAATATGCCGATGTTTTTCGTTTTGCTAACTATTGCCGCACTGATGAATGCGCCGCTTATTGCCATTCATGTTTTGGGCGCGAGCTTCACTGTCGGGCGTTTCTTACACGCACTGCATTTTACAGCTGAAAGTGCAGCCGGTTGGCAGCGGCAGGCGGGATTTACACTATCATTTCTGGCGTGGGTGTTGGTGGCGCTTGGCGTTGCCGGTCATGCAATCAAACTGATGCTGGCCTGAGCGAAGTTTTCTAACACCAATGAAAATGCCTGACACGCCTCGTAAATTGGCGTCGCGCACCTATATCAGTTTTAGTGGCAATGCGCCTGCTTCTGTGCGTTCAACAAAATCATAAACCCGATGGAGACCGTCATGAAATATCGTCGTTTGGGAAAATCCGGTCTTCAAGTCAGCGAGTTTTCGCTGGGCTCTTGGGTGACTTTTTCAAAGCAGGTTCATGAAAGTGATGCGCTAAAGCTGATGACGACGGCTTATGATGCAGGCATCAATTTTTTTGACAATGCCGAGGGCTATGAGGCTGGACAATCTGAAGTGCTGATGGGAAACGCGCTTAAGAAGCTGAACTGGTCCCGCGATAGCTACATCGTTTCCAGCAAAGTATTTTGGGGCGGTTCAAAACCGACGCAGCGCGGGCTTTCTCGCAAACACGTAACAGATGCCTGCCATGCCGCGCTTAAGCGCTTGCAGGTGGACTATCTTGATCTGTTTTTCTGCCACCGTCCGGATATTGATACGCCAATTGAGGAAACGGTTCGCGCCATGCACGATCTGATTTCGCAGGGCAAAGTGCTTTATTGGGGCACTTCTGAATGGTCCGGCCAGCAAATTACCGAGGCCTATGCCGTGGCGCGGGAGCTGGGGCTAACTCCGCCGACAATGGAACAGCCGCAGTATAATTTCTTTGAGCGTGACAAGGTGGAGCGGGACTATGCGCCGGTTTATAATCTGGCTGGCATCGGGACAACTATATGGTCGCCGCTGGCTTCAGGCGTTCTTACCGGCAAATATAACAAGGGCGTTCCGGCAGACAGCCGCCTCAACTTACCGGGCTATGAATGGCTGAAGGCCGAATGGGAAAGCGAGGCAGGTAAAGCCAAGCTGGATAAAGTAGCAAAGCTCGCCACTCTGGCAGAAACCACCGGTCTGCCGATCCATCACATGGCGCTGCTTTGGTGCTTGTCTAATCCCCATGTTTCGACAGTGATTTTGGGCGCGTCCAAGGAAAGCCAGTTGGTTGATAATCTCAAAGCATTGGACAAACACGATTTGATGACTGACGATCTGAAAGCAAAGATTGAGGCGATTTTGCAGAATAAGCCCGACGAGCCACGCCGTTTTTGACGGTGGCTTTGAGACAGTTGCAAAATGGTTCCACAAGCTGAATATTCTTGCGCTCTTGCGCGCCCTGTTATGGTCGTTCGTCGTCGACAGCAAAATGCAGCTTGATGCCCTGTGTGGCCAACTCTGTTTTTGTAGGGTCTGGCAGTGCACTTGTGGTGATGACGCCGTCAAATGCGTTTAGGTCAGACAGGTAATGCAGCGCGGTTCGTCCGAACTTTTGGTGATCGACCATGAGATAATGCTTGGCGGAAGAGCGGATCATGCGGCGCTTGATTTCGACCACTTCCTGATCTTGATGAAACGCGGTTTTGCCGTCGATGGATGAGCTGGACATCCGCGCCACATCGGCGCGCAGGCGCTCGATGGCTTCTTCCGCCATAATGCCGAAAAAGCCATTGAACTTTTTGGAATAGACGCCGCCCAGCGAAATGAGCGTTATACCCGCCTCGCCTGCCAGTGCCGTGATGATCGCCAGATTGTTGGTAATGACCGTGAGCGGGCGCTTTTTGAGGAGGTAAGGCGCGATGGACTGCGAGGTAGAGCCATCGTCTATCATCACGCTCATGCCCGGCTCGATAAATCCGGCGGCGTAGCGCGTGATGATGCGCTTTTCTTCCGCCGCCATACGCGAGCGATAACGAAAATCACTTTCGAATTGCCCGCTGGACTCAATCGTCGCCCCGCCGCGTACTTTGCGGAGCAGTGCCTCGGCTTCAAGCTCGTC
>JANPBE010000061.1:0-1052 GCA_031430295.1 Phyllobacterium sp. | reverse complement strand
AAACGTTGGAGACCATCTCCGGAATTTTCACCTTGCCAATCAGTGTGCCGTCCGGATCATAACAATGCACGCCATCGCCCGCGCTGGTCCAAATGCGGCCCTGAAGGTCCACACGGAAACCATCAAACAGCCCGTTGGTGCAGGTGGCGAATACACCTTGGTCGGCCAGTACTGTGCCGCTCACGCCAAATTTGCGGATGTGTTTGGGGCCATTGGCTTTATGGGTCACGCCAGTGTCCGCGACATAGAGCGTTTGTTCATCCGGCGAAAATGCCAGTCCGTTTGGCTTTTCGAAATCCGAGGTCACGCGGGTAATGCCGCCTTTGATGTCCACACAATAGACATGGCAGCCGTCCTGTTCTTGGACCTGCCGGTCGCCTTCATAGTCTGTCAAAATGCCGTAGCTCGGGTCTGTAAACCAAATCGTCCCGTCGCGGCGCACCACCACATCATTGGGTGAGTTGAGGCGCTTGCCCTCAAAGCTATCAGCGATAATCGTGATCGACCCGTCATGTTCGGTGCGCGTCACGCGCCGCGTCAGGTGCTCACATGTCACTAGGCGGCCTTGATGGTCCACAGTATTGCCATTACAAAAATTTGACGGCTTGCGAAGTTCCGAGACCGATCCATCCGTCTCGTCAAAGCGCATCAGCCGGTTATTGGGAATATCCGAAAACACCAGATAGCGCCCCGCTGCAAACCATGCCGGACCCTCCAGCCAGCGCCCGCCGGTCCACAACCGCTCGACCGCAACATGGCCGACAAAGCAGCTTTCGAAGCGCGGGTCCAAGGTCTCAAAACCTGTGCCTTCAACATCACCGAACATGGGTTTTCCGTTCAAAATTTGGTTTAGAAATGTTATCGCTATCATTAGCACGCTCCGTGCTAGCCGCAAGCGGTTCGCGTACGGTTTTCGGGCGGTTACCGTATCGAGTCTGGGCGATCTCTGGGCGTTTGCCGTTCCCTTACCGATCGCTGTGCATATATAATTTTGCACCCTTGAGGATAAGACGTGGTAGCGCTAACATCACCTCTGGGATTTCAGACTGGGG
>JANPBE010000060.1:0-2819 GCA_031430295.1 Phyllobacterium sp. | reverse complement strand
AGAGGCGAGAACATTAATGCCTTTATAGGCCACTCCGACATGATCCAAAATCTGCACGACTTGGCCGGAAAAACCACATTGCGGAAAATCCGGCGTGCCTTTCATAAACAGCACAACGTCGTTGGACTTCACTTCGTTTTCGATCCAAGAATTGATGGCGGACATGGGGAGGTTCCTTCGAATTGGGTTCAAAGCCCGAATTGGTGTGCGTTTCAAATAAACCTTGGCAAGCGAGATGACAAGGTGCGCGGCAATTATCTCTGCTTTGTTTTTGCCCGCGTCCGCACAGTCGCCTTGCGGCTCACTTGCTTTGCCGCAGGGCGCAATAGCTTTTCAATAGCCCGCAGCGTTGTCGTCGGTGTTTTGCGGCGACGGCGGCGCGGCGAGAGTTTGCGGTTTGCTTTTTGCAGCAAGTCCTTAAGCGTGCTCTCTGCGACGCCTTTGAAAAAATCACCTAAGCTCATGTCAGCCTCTTAATTCACAACTGGAACGGATGTCTGTAGCGCCAACGCATGGAGCACGCCGCCCATGTTGCCCTTGAGCGCCTGATAAACCATTTGATGCTGCTGGACGCGGCTCTTGCCACGGAAACTTTCGGCTACCACTTCGGCGGCATAATGATCGCCGTCGCCAGCTAGATCACGAATGGTGACGACGGCATCTGGAATACCATCTTTAATCAGTCGTTCGATTTCGTGGGCGTCCATTGCCATATCAATATTCCTTTACGCCGCCATATAGTCGGGGAACCACGACTCATGTGTGGATTTCAAGCTAGCTACAGTTATGGCGCGGGCGTCACCTAATTTCAATTCGCTGCCTTTTGTGTTGCCGATCCACGGCGCGAAAACGCCTGCGGCATTCGCGCGTTCGTGCACTTCATCCAGATTTTCGCGGGTGATAGTGATGACGTAGCGGCCTTGATCTTCGCCGAAAAAGACAGGGATGGGGTCGTAATCATTGAGCTGGTTTATGTTCGCGCCGATACCAGAAGCGATTGCCATTTCTGCCACTGCCAGCGCCAAGCCGCCATCCGAACAATCGTGGACCGCGGTGACGAGACCATCGCGAATGAGCTGGCGAACGAAGAGGCCGACGCGCTTTTCGTGGGCTAGATCAACGTGTGGGGCAGGGCCATCTGTACGGCCAAACAGGTCGCGCATGTAGATGGACTGAGCCAAATGCGTGCCCCATTCAGGCGTCGCGCCCGCGAGCAGGATGCACTCGCCTTCTGCCGCAAACCTGATGCGGGCCATCTTGGACCAATCGTCGATGAGGCCGACGCCGCCGATGGTTGGCGTTGGCAAAATGCCGGTACCGTTGGTTTCATTGTACAGCGAAACGTTGCCGGATACGATGGGGAAATCGAGCGCCGTGCAGGCCGCGCCTATGCCTTTGACAGCGAATACCAATTGGCCCATGATTTCGGGGCGTTCCGGGTTACCGAAGTTGAGGTTGTCAGTGGCGGCCAATGGCTCTGCGCCAACAGCGCAAAGGTTACGCCAGCACTCAGCGACTGCCTGCTTGCCGCCTTCAAACGGGTCGGCTTGGCAATAGCGCGGGGTGACGTCTGATGAGAACGCCAGCGCCTTTGTAGCGTGTCCATCAACACGAACAACGCCTGCATCTCCGCCGGGCAGCTGCACGGAATTGCCTTGGATCAGCGTGTCATATTGCTCATAGACCCAGCGGCGCGAGGCTTGGTTGGCGGAGCCGACAAGCTTCAAGAGCGCGTCGGCAACATCCATTTGCGGCACATCATCGACGGCAAGGTGGGCTGGCTTTACCGGCTCAATCCACGGGCGGTCATATTCAGGCGCTTCGTCGCCCAGCTCCTTAATTGGCAGATTGGCGACTTCCTCGCCTTGGTGCATGACGCGGAAGCGCAGGTCATCGGTGGTTTCACCAACGATGGCAAAGTCCAAGCCCCACTTGATAAAGATGGCTTCCGCCTCTTTTTCTTGTTCGGGGCGCAGCACCATCAACATGCGCTCTTGGCTTTCAGACAGCATCATTTCGTATGCCGTCATGCTGGTCTCGCGCACCGGCACTTTATCGAGATCGAGTAGAATGCCGAGGTCGCCCTTCGCGCCCATTTCGACGGCCGAACAAGTGAGGCCCGCCGCGCCCATGTCTTGTATGGCTATAACTGCGCCAGAAGCCATCAATTCGAGGCAGGCTTCGAGCAGGCACTTTTCGGTGAAGGGATCACCGACCTGAACTGTGGGGCGCTTTTCTTCGATGCTATCGTCAAATTCCGCAGACGCCATTGTCGCGCCGCCAACGCCATCGCGGCCGGTTTTTGCGCCAAGATAAACGACGGGAAGGCCAACCCCTTTAGCAATAGAAAGGAAGATTCCATCAGTTTTTGCAATACCAGCTGCAAATGCGTTGACGAGGCAATTGCCATTGTAGCTCGGATCAAACTCGACCTCCCCGCCAACAACCGGCACGCCAAATGCATTGCCATAGCCGCCAACGCCAGCGACCACGCCATTGACCAGATGTTTGGTCTTCGGGTGGCCGGGTTCGCCAAACCGCAGCGCATTCATCGCCGCAATCGGCCGTGCGCCCATAGTGAAAACATCGCGCAAAATTCCGCCGACGCCGGTTGCCGCGCCTTGATAGGGCTCGATGTAGGACGGGTGATTGTGGCTCTCCATCTTGAACACCACGCAGTCACCATCGCCAATATCGACAACGCCAGCGTTCTCGCCCGGCCCGAGAATGACTTGCGGCCCAGTGGTTGGCAGCGTCTTCAGCCACTTCTTGGAGGATTTGTACGAGCAGTGCTCGTTCCACATCGCCGAGAAAATGCC
>JANPBE010000059.1:0-1136 GCA_031430295.1 Phyllobacterium sp. | reverse complement strand
CAAGCTTGATGTTGCTGCGGTTGTCGAACGTTTGGAATATGATCCAAACC
Organism: Phyllobacterium sp.; assembly: GCA_031430295.1. Classification (GTDB taxonomy): domain Bacteria; phylum Pseudomonadota; class Alphaproteobacteria; order Rhizobiales; family Rhizobiaceae; genus JANMEX01. The sequence continues at coordinate 1,086 of JANPBE010000059.1, read as the reverse complement.
GTTCAGCATTCATCGCGCTCATCAAGTATGCAGACGGTGTGTTGTCCTACATTATTGCTCCGCAGCGCTTGGCTGTTGGTGATAGCGTTATCTCGTCGCTTTCAGCTGACGTGAAGCCGGGCAATGCAATGCAACTCCAGTCAATTCCTGTTGGCACGATCGTGCATAACGTTGAGTTGAAGCCTGAAAAGGGTGGTCAGGTTGCCCGTTCAGCTGGCGCGTATGCGCAAGTTGTCGGTCGTGATCAGGGCATGGTTATTCTGCGCCTTAATTCTGGCGAGCAGCGTTTGGTGCAGGGCACGTGCTTTGCAACAGTCGGCGCTGTGTCCAACGCCGATCACGCCAACCGTTCGCTCGGTAAGGCTGGTCGTAACGTATGGCTTGGCAAGCGTCCTGGTGTTCGCGGTGTCGCGATGAACCCTGTTGACCATCCACACGGCGGCGGCGAAGGCCGTACATCTGGTGGTCGTCATCCGGTTACACCTTGGGGCAAGCCGACTAAGGGCAAGAAGACACGCTCTAACAAGTCGACCGATAAGTTTATCATGCGCTCGCGTCATAAGCGCTAAGTTTTAGAAGAGGAAGCTCAAGTGGCTCGTTCAGTTTGGAAGGGACCGTTTATTGATGGTTATCTTCTCAAGAAGGCTGAGAAGGTGCGCAGTGGCGGACGTAGTGAGGTCATTAAGATCTGGAGCCGTCGCTCCACGATCCTGCCGCAGTTTATCGGCTTGACCTTTGGCGTTCACAACGGCAACAAGCACATCCCGGTGTCAGTGTCCGAAGAAATGATTGGACATAAGTTCGGTGAATTTGCTCCGACCCGTACCTATTATGGTCACGGCGCGGACAAGAAGGCGAAGAGGAAGTAATATGAGCAAGGCCAAGGCCGAGCGCGCGCTCAAGGATAACGAGGCACAAGCTGTTGCCCGTACGATCCGTGTTAGTCCGCAGAAGCTCAATCTCGTAGCCGCGATGATCCGTGGTAAGAAGGTTTCGGCAGCACTTGCTGACCTGACTTTCTCACGCAAGCGTATTTCCGATACTGTGAAGAAAACACTTGAATCTGCGATTGCTAACGCAGAGAAC
>JANPBE010000058.1:0-3445 GCA_031430295.1 Phyllobacterium sp. | reverse complement strand
TGCACCAACCATACCGGCAATTTGGCCGGTAAGGCGGCGCTTAATCATCGGCAACATTGCATATACCGCGCCATTGCCAGCATTCACAAATAGCGAACAGAAGAACGTGGCAGCTACCGCAAACACGACACCCATGTCTGGACCCATCCGGCTCATCATGAAATAGCCCAGTGCTGTACCGGCAAGGCAAGCCAGCAATACATTCTGGCGGCCGAATTTATCGCTGAGATGACCGCCAATCGGGCGTGCAAAGAAAGTCGTCAAACCAAAGCTCGCACCAAGAAATCCGGCGACGGGCAGTGACAGACCAAACATATCTTTGAACAGAAGAGGCAAGATGGACACCACAGCAAGCTCAGAGCCAAACGTAATGAAATATACAAAATCCAGCACGGCCACTTGGCGGAACTTATACTGGTGAATGGCCGCGACTGGTGTCGTAAAGATGCCCTTGTTGATGCGCCATGCATCATAAAGTTGGAATACCAGCAGCGCTGCAAGAAGTGCATAGATCAGCGTTGTCGTGGTCGCCGAAAGCAAGCCAAGTGCCGATGGTCCAAGCTTATAGGCCAGCAAACCAAGGGTCAGAACCAGCGGTAATTGCATGATGCAATAGAGCACAAAATCGCCCTTGCTGGTTACTTCCATTGCACCCAATTTTTTAGGGCTGAAGTAGGTTGAGCCTTTTGGCGTATCTGTAACAAAGGCATAGTAGATACCGGAGTAAACAATCGCCAATATTCCAGTACCGGCAATCGCCCAGCGCCAGCCTTCAGGTCCGGCATACATGGCAGCTATCGTTGGTAATAATATCGCTGCAACAGCAGAACCGAAATTGCCAAGTCCAGCATAAAGACCCTGAGCAAGTCCTGTTTCGCGCGCAGGGAACCATTCGCCTATGATACGAATGCCGACCACAAAACCTGCGCCAACAAAGGCCAGCAAGAACCTTGCAAGGGCTAGTGACGCAAAGTCTTGGGCGAAAGCGAAGAACAAACAGATTACGCCCGAAATTGCCAGCAGTAGCGAATACATCAGGCGCGGCCCAATCTTATCGACAAGAACGCCAACAAGAATACGTGCCGGAATTGTAAGTGCCACGTTTAGTGTAAGAAGCGCCGCGACCTGAGGTTTTGTGAGTCCGAAAGTGTCGCGAATAGAAGCCATAAGTGGGGCTTGGTTAAACCAAACGACAAATGTAACGAAAAAGGCAATCCAGCTAAGATGCAAGATACGCATTCGTGGTTCTAGGCTGAAAAATGGAAATTTAGATGATGATGTTTGGCTCATACGTGAGTCCCTCTGGTTGCGTATGAGTAGGGCATCGCAAAGACCATGCCAGTTTGTGATGCACTGCACCATTTTGGTTAAGCTATTGAATTATATAAATTAAATAATACCGCCTAATAATTAGCCATAAATACAATAGCTTAAAATTTAATCATAAATTGATTTCCTGCCCATGTTTTGTGCGCAGTAAGAATGATGAAATAAAGACGAATAAACTCTAAAAAATAAAGAATATCACATATAAACAATGACTTATAAGATAATACGTTGAAATATTCAATTCTGGCACGACCATTGCTTTGCTAGTTTCATCAATTTGCTGCGGTGCACAATTATCGCTGGCAAAATCTTAGAGAACCAAGGGAGCTGTCTCAAGGATGAAACAAAAACTAGTCATCATCGGGAATGGTATGGCGCCGGGCCGGATGCTTGAGCATTTGCTCGATAAATCACCGGATCTGTATGAAATCACCATTTTCAACGCTGAATCGCGCGTTAATTACGACCGCATCATGCTGTCGCCCGTTCTGTCGGGTGAAAAAACATTTGAAGAGATCATTATTCATGGTGACGGCTGGTACATTAAGCATGGCATAACGCTCTATAAAGGCCACAAGGTCGTGGCGATTGACCGTGGGGCCAAGACCGTTACATCCAGCCATGGTGTGACAGAAAGTTACGACAAGCTCGTCATCGCCACGGGTTCATATCCGTTTATCATCCCGGTTCCGGGTCATGATTTGCCGGGCGTGCTGTCCTATCGCGATTTGGATGATGTCAACGCGATGCTACTGGCCGCTCAAGCGCGCGCCAAGGCGATTGTTATTGGTGGTGGTTTGCTTGGCCTTGAAGCAGCGGCCGGTCTTAAAGAGCAGGGTATGGATGTGACAGTAATTCACGTCATGCCAACGTTAATGGAGCGTCAGCTTGATGCGTCCGCTGGCTATCTGTTGCAAAAAGCTTTGGAAGACCGCGGCATCAAAGTGATGACCAAAGCCAACACCAAGCAAATCATCGGCGATAAGCGCGTCGAAGGTTTGGAGCTGGCAGACGGCACGATTATCCCTGCAACGCTAATTGTGATGGCGGTTGGCATCCGCCCAAGTTCTGCTCTCGCCAAGGAAGCAGGCATTGCGGTCAATCGCGGCATCGTAGTGGATGCAGGTATGCGCACCAGCGATCCGGATATTTATTCTCTCGGCGAATGCGCGGAAGTGAACGGTCAAGTTTATGGCCTCGTCGCACCACTCTATGACATGGCAAAAATCGTTGCCTCACACTTGACCGGCGATGAAACGCCCCAATTCACGCCAGTTGATACACCGACAAAGCTCAAAGTAACCGGCATTGAACTTTATTCGCTTGGCGACTTTGCCGAAGGCGATGACCGCGAAGAAATTGTGCTGCGCGATGCGTCAGCGGGCGTCTATAAACGCCTCATTCTCAAAGATAATAAAATCATCGGCACCGTGCTCTATGGCGAAACCAGCGATGGCACATGGTTCAATGACCTGAAGAAAAAGCAAACCGACATCGCGGATATGCGCGATACGTTGATCTTCGGCCAAATGTTTCAGGGAGGAGCCCCACTGGACCCTACGGCGGCCGTTGCAGCATTAGCAGATGACGCGGAAATCTGTGGCTGTAACGGCGTTTGTAAGGGCACAATAACTGGCGCGATTACATCTAAAGGGCTGACGTCGCTCGACGGCGTCCGCTCTCAGACCAAGGCCTCCGCCTCATGCGGTTCCTGCACTGGCCTTGTCGAACAACTGCTCAAAGTCACACTTGGCGATGGTTATAATCCCGCTGCTGTCCAGCCCATGTGCCCGTGCACGGATCTTGGCCATGATGACGTGCGCCGTCTGATCGTCGCCAAATCGCTGAAGACAATTCCGGCGGTTATGCAGGAATTGCAGTGGAAGACCTCATGCGGCTGCGCCAAATGTCGTCCGGCACTAAATTACTATCTCGTATGCGATTTTCCAGGTGAATATGAGGATGATTACCAATCCCGCTTCATCAATGAACGTGTGCACGCCAACATCCAAAAGGATGGCACTTATTCAGTCGTTCCTCGTATGTGGGGCGGTATGACGACTTCAGGCGAGCTGCGTGCTATAGCCGATGTAGTCGATAAATTTGCCATTCCGGC
>JANPBE010000057.1:0-3115 GCA_031430295.1 Phyllobacterium sp. | reverse complement strand
CCACAATATCCCGGTTTATGGTGGCGCTATCACAGTCTATGGTCGTAATATTCCGGCTGGCTATAATGTTAATGTCCTTGGCGGTAATGTTGCCTTAGATGAGGATAACAAATTCCTGTTTCAACAAATTTTGCCGCCCGGCGATCATGACGTGAGTGTCAACGTATCCGGCGGGAAGAGCGACGACCTTCAATTTGTTCGACAGGTCAATATTCCAAACAATGACTGGTTCTATGTGGGTCTCGCAGACTTCACAGTCGGACATAATTTTGGAAGCGCGCTCGAATCGGTCAATCCGGATGAGTTTGAAAAAACTTACACCAAGGGACGTTTGGCATTTTATCTGAAAGGTAAGATCAAGGGTAAATACCTGCTCACCGCCGCAGCCGACACGGGCGAGGGCAAGATTGGTGACTTGTTCAAGGGTTTTGATAAGAAGGATGCCAACTCGCTTCTTAGCCGCTTGGATCCCAATGACTATTATCCAATCTATGGTGACGATTCGACCATAACCGAGGATGCGCCAACCAGTGGCAAGGCTTATGTTCGCCTTGAGCGTGGCAATAGCCATGTCATGTGGGGCAATTTCAAGACGACAATTAGTGGAACCGAGTTTGCACGAAACGAGCGTGCACTTTATGGCGCTCATGGTTTGTACAAATCCGAAACTGCAACTAGCTTTGGCGAGTCCAAGACCAAAATTGAGGCCTATGCGGCGCAACCCGGCACTGTTCCACAGCGCGACGATTTTCTTGGAACCAATGGTTCTGCTTATTTCTTGAAACGCCAAGACATCAATACTGGTACTGAACAAATCACTGTCGAGCGCCGTGATTCACTTTCGGGCAGGGTGGTCTCCCGTGTTCCATTGAGAGAAGGTGCGGACTATAGCATTGACTATATCCAAGGCGTTGTAATCCTCAACTCCCCGCTCAGCCAAACGGCTGCAGCCTCTGGCTCCTTGAGTGGCGGCGGAACGGGTGTGGATGAACTGCACCTGATCGTCAATTACGAAACCACACCGACTCTGGCACAGGAAGATGGTCAAACACTCGGCGCGCGTGGCGAACAATGGCTTGGTGATCATGTCAAGGTTGGCGGCACGGTAAGCAAAGAGACGATTAGCAGCGAGACAAACAAAAAGATTGAAGCCGATCTGACTTTGCGCATGTCTGATAAGACTGACATCCAGTTTGAGGTGGCACAGTCAGAGGGCCGCGGCATTGGCCAAGCTTTCTCTACTGACGGCGGACTGACCTTCAGAGACGAAGTGGTTGCCGGTGCCGATGGAGCGAAGGCGATGGCCTATCGCGTCAAAGCAAAAGCCGATCTTGGTGAGATTTCCGGTGGTAAGCTTTCTGGCGCAGCGGACGCTTATTACGAATTTCGTGAAAAGAATTTCAGCGCACTTGAGAGTGAAACCACCACTGATAAACAGTTGTTTGGCGCTAACTTGGCTTTGAACGTATCAGATAATGTAATTTTCCGCATGGGCGCTGAAGGCGTTGATTCCGACCCAACCAGTAGAAACTATCGTGTGAAGGCTGAGACTGAGGCCGAAATCGCTGAAAATTGGACGCTCGTAGCGGGTGTTACTTGGAGCCGGTTCCAAGAGCCTGGTAAGCTGTATAGAAACGGTAGCCGGACAGACGTTGGCGCACGTTTGGCTTACAAGGTTGACAAAGACACGAGCGTGTATGTTTTCGGACAAAAGACACTGAACAAGTCTGGCGATCGTTTGAATAACGACCGGGTAGGTTTGGGTGGCGAAACTCAACTCAACGAACGCTTTGGACTTGCCGGTGAAGTGTCTTATGGCAATACCGGCGTAGGTGGCAGTGCGGCTGTGACTTATAAGCGCGACACCGATAACGCCTATTATTTTGGTTACAAACTGGATCCGGATCGCGATACTTATACCGATCCGACCACGACTTTTGCGGGCACAGACTCTGGCGTTATTATCGCCGGTGCCAATTCGCGGCTCAATGAATGGACGACTGCGTTTACGGAGACCAATGCCGACCTCTTTGGCAGGTCACGCAAGCTCGGCCAGCTTTATGGTCTGACTTTCACGCCGGATAAGATGTGGAGCGGCTCACTTGGCGTATCGTTCAGTAATGTCCACGATCCGGTTGCCAGCGATTTTGATCGTAAAGCGGGGTCCCTGCGGATTGGATATTCTACTGAGACACTAACGGCATCTTTGAATGGCGAAGCACGATTTGAACGCTCAAAGGATCACACACGTGACCGCGATACCTACCTGTTGCAAAGCGCCATCAATTGGAAGACCGACGACAATTGGCGAATGCTGGCTTCCGTTGACGCTGTCATTTCGAATTCCGATCAGGCATCCGTATTGGACGGCGATTATATCAAAGCCTCGATTGGCGCGACCTATCGTCCGGTTGATAATGACAAGCTGAACTTGCTGTTCCGTTATACCTATCTCTATGACCTCCCGGGTGCGCAACAAGTGAATGCGTCTGGCAATCTGCTTGGACCGGCACAGCGCAGCCACATTTTATCTGCCGATGTTACTTACGACGTGAATGAGTGGCTGACTGTTGGTGGCAAATATGGTTTCCGGACGGGCTCAATTTCTACGACCCGCGCGACGCAAGATTTCGAGACCAGCACAGTCCATCTCGGCATATTGCGCGCAGACGTAAATATTGTGAAAAATTGGGATTTGTTAGCAGAAGCCCGCGTGCTGTACGGCGCTGAAAGCAAGCAAACAGATTTCGGCTTTCTTGCTGCCGCATATCGCCATTTTGGCAACAACATGAAAGTTGGTGTCGGCTACAATTTCGGCAAGTTCTCGGATGACCTTTCCGACCTTACCTATAATGACAAAGGCGTATTCTTCAACGTGATTGGCAAATACTGACATTTTGGCAGGGCCACATCTGCTAATTTTAGGTCGCTAACCGTTCGTTAATTGAGTTTTGATTAACATCACCTTTATACAGGGGGATGCCATGTCAATTACGCAGAAGCTTCAAAACGGACTAGACGCAGTTATTGACTGGTTTGTGCCCGCGCATCTGCGTGGAGATGTGCTTCACGAGCGCCGGGTGCGCATGTTTGCCATCAGTCATATCTTTGGCCC
>JANPBE010000056.1:0-1504 GCA_031430295.1 Phyllobacterium sp. | reverse complement strand
AGACACATCGCTGCTGCACCGCTCAGTGCGTGATAATATTCTTTATGGTCGGCCAGATGCCTCTGAAGCACAGATGATTGAGGCCGCGCGGCGGGCGGAGGCGGACGATTTTATTCAAGCCTTAAGCGACCCTAAAGACCGCAAGGCCTATGATGCCCATGTCGGTGAGCGCGGCGTCAAGCTTTCAGGTGGGCAAAGACAGCGTGTGGCGATTGCGCGGGTGATGCTGAAAGATGCGCCGATATTGATATTGGACGAGGCGACATCGGCGCTGGATAGCGAAGTTGAGCAGGCCATTCAGGAAAATTTGTTCCGCCTGATGCAGGGCAAAACTGTGATCGCCATTGCCCACCGTTTATCGACAATTGCGGCGCTCGACAGGCTGATTGTGCTGGATAAAGGCAGGATTGTTGAAGACGGCAGCCACAGTGAATTGATAGCCAAAGGTGGCATTTATGCAGGGCTTTGGCATCGCCAATCCGGTGGTTTTCTCGGCGTGGAGGCTGCGGAGTAGGGCCGTTACGCGAAAGCCGTGAATTTCCCCGCGACATAGTGCCATGTATTAGATGGCGGACTTGCAAACAACGGCGCTGGCGGTTAGAGCGTTAAGAGAATGCTGGGGGGATTCCGGCTTTTGGGTTGGGCTTGCCACACCTAAATGTTCGCGTCATTTCCGGTTAAATTTGATCTATGACAAGGAAAAGTCCTGTGAGCGCACACGACACACCAGAACCAACCCGCCGCGATATGCTTGTCGTTGCTACTGGCATGGCAGCAGCAGTCGGCGCTGTCGGCGCTGTTTGGCCATTTATTGACCAAATGCGCCCGGATGCGTCCACCTTGGCGCTGTCCTCCATTGAGGTGGATGTCTCCAGCCTCGACAAGGGCATGTCATTGGTCGCCAAGTGGCGTGGCAAGCCGGTTTTCATTCGTAATCGCACGGATAAAGAGGTCGAGGACGCAAAGGCTGTCACGTTGGCAGACTTGAAAGACACGAAGTCACGCAACACCAATATTGCCGGTGATACTGACGCAACGGACATTAACCGTTCGGCTGGCGAAGGCAAAGAAAACTGGATCGTTATGATCGGTTCGTGCACCCATTTGGGCTGCATTCCGCTTGGCCAATCCGGCGAGTATAATGGCTGGTTCTGCCCGTGCCATGGTTCGGTTTATGATACCGCAGGGCGCATTCGTAAGGGCCCGGCACCAGAAAATCTGGCTGTGCCAAATTACAAATTCACATCCGATACGGTTGTTAAGATCGGCTGATTGCCGCGGGGAGTTAATTAAATGAGTGCAGGAACTTCAACCTACACACCCAAGAGCGGCCTCGGCAAATGGTTCGACGCCCGTTTGCCATTGCCACGCTTGATGCATGACTCGTTCGTGTCCTATCCAGTGCCGCGCAATTTGAATTATGCTTATGCCTTCGGCGGCATTTTGGCGATTATGCTGGTGATCCAGATACTCACTGGCGTAGTTTTGGCGATGCATTATGCAT
>JANPBE010000055.1:0-1654 GCA_031430295.1 Phyllobacterium sp. | reverse complement strand
TACCGTCCGGTATATCTTCGTGCGGAATGTTCGGCAGCGAGGTCAACAGATCATCCAGCTCTTTGGCGGCTGCGCGTTCTTCGGCCTCAATCGCCGTCATCTTATCTTTAAGTGCGGAGACTTCGGCCTTCAGTCTATCAGCCAGCGCCATATCCTTTGCGCCCATCGCCCTACCAATTTCCTTGGAGGCGACGTTGCGGCGCTCTTGGCACTCTTGCAGCGTGGTCAGCGCCTCGCGGCGGGCCTTATCCAGCGCAAGCAACTTAGGGGACTCTGCCCCGCGACCGCGCCGCGCCATGGCGGCATCAAAGGCTTCAGGGTTTTCGCGTATCCACTTAATATCAAGCATAATTTAGGTCCGAACTTCATTGTCAGCAAAAGGTGAGATCAGCCAAGATCATCACGATCGCGAATCGTCGTCTTTTGCCACAATTTCGGTAGATTCGTCATCAGTTTCCGCATCACTCTTGCGCTGGCGCTCGATTATGCCAGCCAAATAGATCGATAATTCATACAGCATGATGGTGGGAACGGCCAAACCAATCTGGCTGAGCGGGTCCGGCGGGGTCAAAACTGCGGCCACTACAAAGGCAATAACGATGGCATATTTACGCTTATCACGCAGGCCTTCCTGCGTAACCAACCCGGCGCGCGCCAATAAAGATGTGACAACCGGCAGCTGAAACACGAGGCCGAACGAAAAAATCAGCGTCATAATCAGGCTGAGATATTCCGAGACTTTTGGGAGTAATGAAATCTGCACGCCTTCGGAATTTTGCTGCATGGCAAGGAAAAACCACATCACCATTGGCGCGAAGAAGAAATATACCAGCGATGCGCCGAGCAGAAACAGAATTGGCGAGGCAAATAGGAATGGCAGAAACGCGCGGCGTTCGTTGCGATAAAGACCGGGAGCTACGAATTTATAAATCTGATTGGCAATGACCGGAAATGCCAGCAACATGCCACCGAACATTGCGACTTTGACCTGCGTAAAGAAGAACTCCTGCGGCGCGGTATAAATCAATGAGACTTTATCCTGCGGCAGACCGGCCCACTCAACGGCGGTGCGATATGGGATGACCAGAAAATAGAAGAGTTTTTTCGCAAAGTAGAAGCACACGGCAAAGGCCGCAAAAAATGCGGCAATCGCCCATATCAAGCGGCGACGCAGCTCAATGAGATGCTCGACCAGTGGCGCTTGGCTCTCTTCTATTTCATCGGCTTTCGCGCTCATTTTGCAGTTTTCGCTTTCACAGGCGCTTTGCCTTTGTCGGCGGTCATAGGGGCTGGCTTGACCGCGGTGACCTTCACCTTGCTTATTTTAGCAGGCACTATCTCGGGAACAGGCTTGGCCTGCTTTGCTGCCGGATTCGACGACATTGCTTTACGCGGCTTCGGCGCAACGTCCGCCATAGCCATCATCACCGGCGCTGGCGCTGGCGCTGGCGCTGGCGCTGCGACTGGCTTGGGCTGAGCTACCTTTGTCAAATCATCGCGAATGCCGGATGTTGCTTCCTTAAAAGGGTTCAACACGTCTCTAACCTGCTGACGCGGGTCAAGTTTTTTGACGCTGTCCAAGGCTTTTTTGACATCGTCTAACTCTGCCTCTTTCAAAGCATCATCAAACTGGCGCTTAAAATCGCCCGACATT
>JANPBE010000054.1:0-7925 GCA_031430295.1 Phyllobacterium sp. | reverse complement strand
CGACGCGTGTCGGGCCCACATGTCTCATCGCGGAATGATGAGCTGGCGCAAACATGAAGCCGATACCCGCCTCTGCGATGCAGCGCGAAATAACTTCCGGTGTCGCATCAATATTGACGCCAAGGGCAGCGAGCGTATCCGCGGCACCCGAGCGGGAGGTGAGAGCACGGTTGCCGTGCTTTGCCACTGGAAGGCCTGTTCCTGCCACGACAAGCGCACTGGCAGTCGATACATTGTACGAGCCAGAAGCATCACCACCAGTGCCCACAATATCTATTGCGTTTTCAGGTGCTTGAACCTTTAGCATCTTGGCGCGCATGGTGGAAACTGCACCGGCAATTTCTGATACGCTTTCGCCCCGCACGCGTAATGCCATCAGAAATCCACCAATCTGCGAAGGCGTTGCCTCCCCGGACATGATGATTTCAAACGCGCCTTGTGCATCATCGCGGGATAGCGATTTGCCAGAAGCGACGGTGGCCAGATAGGGTTTTAGTGCAGACATTTATTCACCTTAGTTCGTCTGCATCGCTGCTTCCAGCGCCGCCGGGTTCGTTGTCACAGGATAGATTGTTTCCAACCGCGCGACCAATTGATCCAGCAAATCATCAGCCATTCCGTTCGAAGTGGCCTTCTTTTGATTCTCTGGCACTGACGTCGGCGTGGTGTCAGACGGTGCAAAAACTTCGGTCACTTTCAAAACTGTCTGCTGGTCGCCTGACGCGCTCATCGCTGTAGCCACATAGTTCAAGCCGCCGCCAAAGGTGGCTTCAACTCCATCCGGGCCAATATCTGCGTCTTCCGCACCGCGCTTAATGCCGCGCTTAGTTTGTTTTGTGAGACTCAGTTCCGTCGCCACATCATCAAGCGATTTGCCGCCGGCGACCGCCTTGCGAATTTCCTCGGCCTTTGCCGCAAGACGCTCGTCTATCGTTGCCACCTTCCAGTCATTGACAGCGCGGTCACGAACCTCGGTAAGCGTCTGGTCGCGGGCAGGGGTGATTATGGCCACTTCATACCAAACAAAGCCATTTGATCCCGCATTGATCGGTGCATTTTCCACACTCGCATCAGCTTGGAATGCCGCCGCTAACAGGTTTTGTTGCTCTGGCAAATCCTGCACTGGCTTCCCATCAGGCGTCTTTGCAGTTTGATCAATGGCATCAATCGTCACAATTTTCAGCTTAACTTTCGCCGCTGCAGCTTCCATTGAATCACCACCAGCGCGGGCATCCTCATACGCATCATGCACATCCAGCACCACGCTTACCGCTTCGTTGGTCGCGATGGCTTTGCGAATCTCACCCTTTACTTCATCGAAAGGCCTTACGCTTTGCGGCGTGATTGCAGTGACGCGCAGCAACAACGGACCAAATGCACCCGGCACAACATCGCTTACGGCATTCAATGCAAGTCCGAATGCCGCTTCTGATATTTTTGCATCGGGCAAATCAGTCTTTTTCAACACACCTAGTGACACGTCAGCCATCGACTTTTTCTGAACCTTCACAAGGTCTTCAAATGTTGTGCCCGTCGCCAATTGCGCCTTTGCAGCCTTCGCGGACGCGTCATCGGCGAACACTAGTTGTTCTACTGCCCGGGTTTCCGGCGTCGTGTAGCGAGCTATGTTTTTATCATAGTCTGCCTGCACATCTTTGTCGGCAATTGACTTTTCGTCAGCAATATCTTCCGGCAGCAAGCGCACGTAGGAAATCTTGCGATACTCAGGCGCGCGATAAGAGTCCTTGCGATCATCGAAGAATTTCTGCAGCGCGGGTTCATCAATCGTGGTGATCGCCGGAATGACCGAAGTCGGGATGGTCACGAAATCGACCGTCCGGCTCTCGCCGTCATGCAATGCCATCGCTGATAGGTAAACGTCGGGAATCGTCAGGCCGTCAGTAACCGCTTCCACAATTTGCTGGCGCACCGCAATTTTTTCACGGCTCTTCAAATAGTCCTCTGGACGCATCCCGACATTGCGGAGCACAGCGTCAAACTGAGTACGGCTAAACGCACCGCCGCCATCCTTAAACGCGGGGTCTTCAGCCGTCAGCGCCGCAAGGCGCGACTTCGAAAGACCGAGTTTCATCACGCGGGCCTGTTCGTCAAGCACGACCCCCGCGCTCAACTGCTGGGTTACTTGCGCGTCAAGGCCAAGCGCTTTTGCCTGCTCTGCGCTCAAACGTTGCCCCATTTGTTGCGAAGCCTGCTGTAGCTGCCTTTCGTAGGCCAACCGATATTCCAGCTGGCTTACGTGGGTATTGCCAGCTGATATAACTGTGTTGCTTGTTGTTGCCTGCTGGAACACATCCGCAATACCCCAAGCTGCAAATGATAAAACCAGCAAACTAAGGAGAATTTTAGCAATCCAGCTTTGAGCGCCACTGCGCAAGGTATCGAGCATATTATTTCCTGTACATAACTCTGCGCAAAGCAAGACGCGCTGCAACTGATTTGAAATTGCTTTTATGCATCGCGCGCGCCGTTGGCAATCCAACACTGCATGAGGCAAAAAAAGCAAGCTAATATCCTTTATGGCATTTTGTTGCCAAGCGTGAAAAATTTGATAGACCCGAACGCAATTTGGATCACTTTGGAGACTCGTATGACACCTGGAATAAAGCCATTGGTTGCCGGCAACTGGAAAATGAACGGGCTTAATGCGGGTCTTACGCAGATTATGCTCATCAAGAACGCGTTTCTAGGCGGGCTTGATTCGGATGTTGACGCGCTGCTTTGTGTGCCGACCACCATTCTGACCCATGCTGCCGAATACGCCAAATCCTCACCGCTAAAAATTGGCGCACAAGACTGCCATGCAAAAGATAGCGGTGCATACACCGGCGATATTTCCGCACCAATGCTGAAAGATGCCGGTGCCAGCCACGTCATCGTCGGACATTCCGAGCGCCGCGTCGATCACCAAGAATCGGATGCAATGGTGCGGGTTAAGGCGGAGGCCGCGTGGCGCTCGGAGCTTGTTGCCGTCATTTGCATTGGCGAGTTGTCAAGCGAGCGCCAATCGGGAACCACACTTGAAGTATTGTCACGCCAACTTGCGGGCTCGCTGCCAGCTGGCGTGACGGCGCAAAACACAATCATTGCCTATGAGCCAGTCTGGGCCATAGGTACTGGCTTGACGCCGACTGCAAGCGATGTCGCCGAGGCTCACGGCCATATTCGCGGTGAACTATCAGCGCGCTTTGCGAGCGAAGCGCCGCATATTCACATTTTATACGGCGGTTCGGTCAAACCTGCCAACGCCGTTGAGCTTCTCGGTGTCAACAATGTTGATGGTGCATTAGTTGGCGGCGCATCACTAAAGGCGGCGGATTTCCTTGCCATATGCGAAGCCTATCAGCAAATGTAACGACCGGAAACGAGATTACACCTCGTAATTCGCTTAGCTGGAACCCATTTCACCAACTGGGCTTGGAAAATTATGCCCAAGCGTGTAAGCAGCGCGAAATTTGACTGGACCAGCGTATTGCTCGGAACCTTAACTGGAAATATCTTATGCAAACCGTATTGATTGTTATCCATCTTATGATTGTTGTTTCGCTGGTGATCGTGGTGCTTTTGCAGCGCTCAGAAGGCGGCGGCCTTGGCATGGGTGGCGGCTCGGGCTTCATGACAGCACGCGGCGCGGCAAATGCGCTAACCCGCGCAACAGCAATCCTTGCAACTGGGTTTTTCATAACATCACTGCTGCTCTCTATCTTGGCGCGCTACGGTGCCAAGCCGACTGACGTGCTTGACTTGGTCCCAGCTGCGACCCAGAACCAAGGCACGGGCATTATTGATAAACTGGGTTCAGCCAAGCCAGCTGTTACCGCTCCAGCAGGGCCGGCCGTACCGTCTGCACCGGATGCAGCAACTCCTGCCGCACCAGCAGCGGCGGCAACACCAGCTGTCCCGGCAACGCCAGACGCAACCGCGCCGGCGACACCAGCGGCACCCGTGACGCCTGCTGTGCCCGCAGTACCAAAATCATAATTTTTTCCTAAATTTCGATTTGATAACGGGGCCGCTTTGCGGCCCTGTTGCATTTCTGTCGCTTTTAACCACGTTCACGATAGTTTTATTCAAACTGTCTTGAGACTACGGTGACCTTGCGATATGAAAGTGTGAGAAAGCAACGCTCCCAGCCTGCTCATAAATTCAAACAAATGGTCACATCAAAATGATTTCACGTCGCTTGCTGCTAACGGGTGCTGCATCGGTGCTTATGGTTTCGCCGTCAAAAGCCGGGTTTCTCTTTTTTAAGTCGGAAGCCGAAGTCGCTGATGAGCGTTCTAAGGGTTTGGCCGAACTGAAAGCACTTCGCAAAAAGGTCAGGCAGTCTGCCAAAAGCAAAAAAGCGCCGAAAATGACCGAAGACGAGGTGGCCCGTCTCGCTGAATTACAAAAGGCCGAACCAAAGTGGCTCGCTGCCGATAAGACCGCCAAAGCTAAGCAGTCCAAGGCCGATCAAATGGCTGCCGCCAAGAAAAAGGAAATGGACGCCAAACTTGCTGATGCTAAGGTGACGAACGTCAAGGTTTCGACCAAGGACAAGCTAATTCCCGGCACCACCGAATTGAAAGATCCAAAGGCATTCTCTGCCAACGAAGTTGCAAAACTCGACGCAAAAATTACAGCTCAAGATGCCGCGACTCGCGCTGGCGTCACACCGGTGAAGAAGGCCAAGAAAAAGGGCTGGAACATCGATCCCAAGTTTGAACCACAAGATGTGGCTATGACCGGTTATCCGGCAGGTACCATCGTTATTGATACCAAACAGCGTTTTCTCTATCTGATCGAATCGCCTCTGAGTGCCCGCCGTTATGGTGTTGCCGTTGGCAAAGAAGGTCTGGATTTCCACGGCACTGTTGCCGTCGGCAGCAAGCAGGAATGGCCACGCTGGATACCAACATTGGAAATGCAGGAACGTTCACCTGAGAAATATGCACAATATGCCGATGGCATGGATGGCGGCATGGGCAACCCACTAGGCGCACGTGCTATCTACCTTTATGACGGCAAGCAAGATACGCATTTGCGTATCCACGGCACCACGCAGCCATGGACAATCGGCACTGCCGCATCAAACGGTTGCTTCCGGATGGTCAATGAGCATGTAATTGATCTCTATTCGCGTGTGACTGTTGGTACCAAAGTTATCGTTCTTTAAGCGGCTGACACATTAATTTAGTCAAAGGCCGTCTGACATCAGGACGGCTTTTGTGTTTAGGTTAGGACCATGATGATATCTCGTCGCTTTTTCGTTGCCGGAAGCTCCGCACTCATTACCGCTGCCGCCACCGGCACATCTCAAGCAAGCTCCATTCTCGAATTGATGTTTGATGGTGACCGTCAGGTTATTTATGAGGCCCCGGAGCGTGACTTACCCGCACCGATTGACCAACCAAGGCCCAAGAAAAAAGCCAAAAAGGTGGCGACCGCCAAACCTAAGAAAAAGGGCGGCAAGTCCTACAAAATTGACCCTATTTATGAGCCGCAAGAAGTTGAGTATTACGATGGCGAAGAGCCCGGTACGATTGTCATCAATTCACAGGACAAATTTCTGTTTCTCGTGGAAGAGGGCAACCGCGCCCGCCGCTATGGCGTAGCGATAGGCAAGGAAGGTCTGGGCTGGACAGGCGAGGCGCGTATCGCTTCCAAGGTCGAATGGCCGTCATGGACGCCGACTGACGAGATGATCGCCCGCAGCCCCGAACATTACGCCAAATATAAAGATGGTATGCTCGGTGGCCCGACAAACCCGCTCGGTGCGCGCGCCATGTATTTGTATCAGGGCAAAACCGACACCCACATCCGCATACATGGCACGACCCAGCCGTGGACGATAGGTTCTGCCGCATCAAACGGCTGTTTCCGGATGGTCAACGAGCATGTGATGGACCTCTATAGGCGTGTTAAAATCGGCACCAGGGTCGTCGTTCTCTAGTCGTCTTTATCTTTCGTCGTGGAAAAACCGCGACGATTGATTTTTGTGACTAGCGGAAATCGAAATGTGCCGTTAATCACCGACTCCCATGGCACGATATGTTTTTATTACCGGTGGCGTGGTTTCTTCGCTTGGAAAAGGCATTGCAGCAGCGGCGTTAGCGGCTCTTTTGCAGGCACGCGGCTACCGCGTGCGTATCCGTAAACTCGATCCCTATCTCAATGTTGATCCGGGTACCATGTCGCCCTATCAGCACGGCGAAGTGTTCGTTACTGATGATGGCGCGGAAACCGACCTAGATTTGGGTCACTATGAGCGCTTCACGGGCCGCTCGGCCAACAAGCACGACAATATTACCACGGGCCGAATCTATAAGAACATTATCGATAAAGAGCGGCGCGGTGATTATCTTGGCGCGACAGTGCAGGTCATTCCGCACGTCACCAATGAGATCAAGAATTTCGTGCTCGATAGCAATGATGAGTTTGATTTCGTCATCTGCGAAATTGGCGGCACGGTGGGCGATATCGAAGCCATGCCGTTCCTCGAATCCATACGCCAAATCGGCAATGATTTGCCGCGCAATTCCTGCGTCTATATCCATTTGACGCTGATGCCCTATATCCCGACTGCCGGCGAATTGAAGACCAAGCCCACCCAGCATTCGGTTAAAGAATTGCGTTCTATCGGCATCGCGCCGGATATTCTGCTCATCCGTGCGGATCGCGAAATTCCAGCTGAAGAACGCCGCAAGCTCTCGCTGTTCTGCAATGTCCGTGAGAGCGCGGTCATCCAAGCCCTTGATGTCGCTCACATTTATGATGTGCCGATGGCCTACCATAAAGAGGGTCTCGACTCAGAAGTGCTCGCCGCATTCGGCATTGAGCCCGCGCCTAAGCCGCGCATGGAACGCTGGAACGAGATCACCCAGCGCATTCATAATCCCGAAGGCGTAGTCACCATCGCCATCGTTGGCAAATATACCGGCCTCAAAGACGCCTACAAATCCTTGATGGAAGCACTCGCCCACGGCGGCATGGCCAACAAGGTCAAGGTAAAGCTGGAGTGGATTGAATCCGAGGTTTTCGAGAAATAAGACCCGTCAACATATCTTGAAAAGGTCGATGGCATTCTTGTCCCCGGCGGCTTTGGCGAGCGCGGTTCAGAAGGCAAAATTCTCGCCGCTAAGTTCGCCCGCGAGCGCAAAATTCCCTACTTCGGCATCTGCTTTGGTATGCAAATGGCGTGCATTGAGGCCGCCCGTAATCTAGCGGGCGTCACTGGCGCAACCTCGACAGAATTCGGCCCCTCTAAAGAACCAGTCGTCGGCTTGATGACCGAATGGCTCAAAGGCAACATGCTGGAAAAGCGCCAAGCCGCAGGCGATCTAGGCGGCACCATGCGCCTCGGCTCGTTTGAGGCTGCGCTAAAGCCCGGCTCCAAAATCGCCGAAATCTATGGCGCCACCACAATCCACGAGCGCCACCGCCATCGCTATGAAGTCAACATCGACTACAAAGAGCGCCTCGAAGCCTGCGGCCTCGAATTCGCCGGCATGTCACCAGATGGCGTCTTGCCCGAGACCATCGAATACCCCGACCACCCTTGGTTCATCGGCGTGCAATATCATCCCGAGCTAAAGTCACGACCATTTGAGCCGCACCCGTTGTTCGCGAGTTTCATTGAAGCTGCTGTTGAAAAGGGCAGGTTGGTTTAGGCATCAGCGGTTTAGCACCTGAATCTAACGCTCAACTTTTCAGTTACAAAGAATCTTTTTTTGAAATATACTCTTGGTTGAAGAGAATTTCAGCATTAGTACGTAATTCGAACTTAATGAGCCTGAAAAGTTGGCTTGGCGCTTGCGGAGGATAAATGTCTTTGATTGTTGACCCGGCAATTCGTATATTGCCAGATGACCACCATATATTCATTTTGCATCCCGGCGACGGAAAAAGATTTTATTCTGATTTTC
>JANPBE010000053.1:0-2304 GCA_031430295.1 Phyllobacterium sp. | reverse complement strand
CCAATCGAGGAAGTGTTGGTTTGGAGTCGCACACCGGAATCCGTGACCCGCCAAGTCGCTCAATGGTCCGCTAAGGGCATCCACGCCACAGCGATTTCAAATTTGCAGGATGGCATCGCTAAAGCAGACATTGTTTCCTGTGCGACCTTGGCAACGCAACCAATCATTTTGGGCAGTTGGCTACGCCCAGGCCAACACATTGATTTAATTGGCTCTTATGCACCGCACATGCGCGAAGTGGATGACGAGGCCATGCAACGCGCTAAGGTATTCATTGATACTGAAGCGGCGTTACACGAAACAGGTGACCTAATTTCACCGCTTCAAAGCGGCGCATTAACCCATGACGCGATTCTTGGAACACTCTATGACCTATGCGCCCCGCCGCAAAAATCATGGCGAAATCCCAACGATATCACTCTGTTCAAGTGCGTTGGCCACGCCCTTGAGGATTTAGCTGCAGCAAAATTAGCGCTTACGGCAAGCTAAATCACAATTCATGCATTGCGGGGCGGCACAAAAAGGCGCAGCAAGAGTAACTCCCGCTTTTCCAGAAGTTGCTGATCCCAAAATGACTCTATCAATAAACCTCGCATCGCCCCGCGCGGCTATCATGGGTGTTTTTGCCGCCTTTGGCGCCATAGTCGGTGTATTCTCCGGCTCGGTCCCACAAATGATGGCGGGGGCAAATCTCAGTAATACCAGCTACGGGCTTGCCATAACTCTTATGACGGCCACCACCGTGGCGTCGATGGGCATAGCAGGTGCGCTCGCCGCACGCTACTCACACCGCAGGCTCTTGCTCGTGGTGTTACCGCTTGCGTGGGTGGCATATGCGGGCATGTTGACGTCAAGTTCGCCACAGTCGTTTTTCATTTTGGCAGCACTGAGCGGTATAATTATGGGCATACTTGATGTCATCATGAATGCCGAGGGCGGCGCTATTGAGATTGACCTAAAGCGACCAGTTTACACGACTTTTCATGGTAGCGTTTCTCTCAGTCTGGCCTGTTTCGCCATCATTTCGAGCATCCTCTCCACGGAAATCGGAACATGGGCTTCGATAAGCACCGCAAGCATGGTCGTAATAGTCGCAATGATTTTGGTCTACAAATTCCTACCGTCGCGTAGTCTGCCAATCAAAAATCCTAACGATAATGACACACGCCACTTTACCAAGCCCCTGATTCTAATAGGAATTGCCGCCGGTTTGATTATCGCTTGTGAAATATGCGCGCTATTTTGGTCGTCAAAATTGCTCGCCGACGCCGCACCTGATCTGGCGGCAATTTCAGGTATCGGGGCTGCATTCTTTGGCCTGTGCAATGCGTCATTTCGCTTCTTTGGTGATCGCCTGCGTGCGCATTTTGGCGAGATAAAGCTAATGATTTCAACACTTACCTTGGCAATATTAGGCTTTAGCGGATTGGGCCTAACAACAGGCTTTACTGCAAACGTATTCTTTTTTGCGCTGACAGGCTTCGGCGTATCCCTTCTGTGCCCATGCCTTTATGCCATGTCATCACGGGAAACACCGAATAACCGCGCAGCTGGCCTTTCAGTTTCTATGCTGGTGGCAGGCGTTCCACGCATCATTGCCCCCACAGCATTCGGCGCAATGGCTCAAAATTTTTCAACCAGTGCTGCATTTGGCGCATGTGCTATAGTGCTTGCAGTGGCAATGTTAGTGGTTATGAATTTAAACGGTCAGGCTAAATCATTGAAGATAATTCAATAAAATCATATATTTAGATGAACTATAAGGAGCCGTAAATATCTTACTTTGGGTCAGATTTTTGCAAAACCGGGCCAATGTTTTTTACATCTTGTAAATCCCTTCAAATTCCTCCATATAGGCTGGGTATGGAAACGGCCTATAGACTTGGCCTTGCGCTTAACTATCGCTATGCTGACGTTCTTTACCGACTACTACACTAAATGGCTGACACCGTGTCGGCTAGCAAAGCGATATACGCGAAAGGCACTAAAAAATGGCTTCTGGAACCGTAAAGTGGTTTAATTCCCAAAAAGGCTTCGGCTTCATTGCTCCGGACAACGGCGGCGCTGACGCATTTGTTCACATCTCTGCTGTAGAACGTTCAGGCATCAACGAACTTCGTGATGGCCAGAAGGTATCTTACGAGCTCGTTGCAGATCGCAAGAGCGGCAAGATGTCAGCTGACAACCTCAAGCTCATCTAATGTAGCGCGCTGATTGTTCAGCGCACGTTACACGAATTGAGCTAAGCCTCTGTTTTGTTTATCTTTAAGACTTTGACCTCGGATGTACGGGCATTGTTGATAG
>JANPBE010000052.1:0-3974 GCA_031430295.1 Phyllobacterium sp. | reverse complement strand
GTCCTTGGATGACACCTTCAAGGAAGTTGCTGATGAGCTTTCGAACCTGCGCTTTACAAACTAATATTTGAATCTCACTAAACCAAATAAACGCCACTCGAAAGAGTGGCGTTTTTGCATCTAGGATACATCAAACTGATCGCTAAGTGGGACTAACTATCCCTGACCGCACGTGGTGGTGACAGATATCGCGACGTTACAAGCGCCAGATTAAGATCAATCAATTCAACAAGTTCCGCCTCATCGCCACCTTCGAGCGCAACCAAAGTCAGTTTGTGGATTTCTGCATTATGGCGGTAATTTTGTGCGTATTCAGCCGTTGGCAGGGCCGTAACATCCGCGGCGCTTACGAACCAATACCCCCCTTGGAAGTGCCGCAAAACATCGACACGCTCTGGCAATCCCTCAATCGCCAAATGGATGCCAGCGCGCTGCAATCTACCAAAAGCATTGACATCCACGTCCTGCAAATCATTGCATGATACTAACAATATCAGTGTTTCCTTGAGAACTGGCTGCGCTTCAAACAAGTCAATAATCGCATCAAGGGACTTAGGTTCACGTAGCGAGGCCTGCCCGATTGAGCAAAATATCTGCGATTGACGAGGTACATTCGCCAATAACTGCCTCGCGGCCTTGGCAGCTGCAAAAAGCAGCTGGTACTCAAATGCCCGCCGGTTCACCGTAGATTTCGCTGCGAGACGTCGAATGTCATGCTCACCCACATGCGCGAAAGCCAGATAGCCTTGCACATCTGCAGATGGCATTTTGAATATTGGCTCAAGACTGAGTGACAACTTTTTCAACTCTACAGCATCTGCAAGCGGGCGTTCATCAAATGCGGACTCTAACAAAGCAGCGCGTTTAACCTGTTGTGGGAAATCACTTATTTTCAACAGTGACGATTGCTGAGATGGCCTTATCCCATTGATTATGCTTGATTCTTTCGTAAGTGAGCCAGTGGCCTCGCGGTGCGACGACCGGGCATCCAGCGCTGCAATTGTCATAACTAACCGTGCATGATCGCTATCATGGCGGTGCTCCAGACGGTCAAACGCATTTTCAAATAACAGCGATAGTTTTGCCGTTTCCTGCCGAGCGCGGGCTGCCAGTGAGAGCGCAAAGATCGTACCTGCTAAGGCCAAAATGCATAGACCGCCAAGCACGAACAGCGAAATCTCTGGTGCTGCTGCATGGTTTTGCCATGCCAGCACCATGCCGCCGATAGCTGTGAAAACAACAGCTAAACACATGATTTTATTGATAAAACTCACGGACCCCTCGCCCACATGGTTAATGAATGGTTTAAATATCACATGAAGGTGGCTCAAACGAAAGCGAAAGCTGGTGACAGGGTGAAGAGGTTCAGTTAATCCGGATTAGGTAGAGAATCCGGACGCCAAAATGAAATTTATCAGCAAGCTAGATGAGATTATCGACGATTATGATGTCATTTTAAGCGACGTCTGGGGCGTGGTGCACAATGGTGAGCAGGCCTTTGACGATGCATCTGCTGCCCTAATTCGGGCGCGGGAAATGGGCAAAGCCGTTGTTTTAATTACGAATTCTCCAAGACCTCATGCCGGTGTGATTACCCAGTTGGCGGGCCTTGGTGTACCAGAAAACGCATGGGACCGCGTGGTGACTTCCGGCGACGTGACGCGGGATTTGATTTCCGCTGCCCCGAAGAAAATTTTCCACATCGGCAGCGACCGCGATTTATCACTTTATGATGGCACGGGCGCGGAACTTACGGAAGAGCAAGAGGCGCAAGCCATTGTTTGTACTGGTCTTTTTGACGATGAGCACGAAACTCCGGACGATTATGCGGAAGTCTTGCAGCGCCTGCGCTCGCGCAATTTGCCATTCATTTGTGCCAATCCGGACATTGTGGTGGAGCGCGGCACGCGGATGATCTGGTGCGCTGGTGCGATTGCCCGTGCCTATGGATTATTGGGTGGGCGCACGCTGGTGGCGGGAAAACCTCACGCGCCGATCTATGAATTGGCGCTTCGCGAGGCGGCAGAACTGACGGGGCAACCTATTGATTTAAAACGTGTTTTGGCAATTGGTGACGGGCTGTTGACGGATGTCAAAGGCGCGATAAATGAAGGGTTGGATCTGCTTTATGTATCTTCCGGCATTCATGCCAAAGAATATGGTGTGCATGGCAAGCCGGACGTGGAACAACTGCAAAATTGGCTAAAAGGACATGGCGTTTTGCCGGTAGCAACTATGCCTTATTTGGGTTAAGTAACTGAAATGATTGCGCGAATTACCGACCTAACAAAAGTGCCAGCCACCCTTACAGGCGGGGTGGTGGCGATTGGGAATTTTGACGGGGTGCACCGTGGCCACCGCGCGGTTTTGGACCGTGCCTTGGAGATTGCAGCGGGCAATAAGCCGCCGCTGGTGCTGACTTTTGAGCCGCACCCGCGCACGGTTTTTGCGCCCGACGCTCCGGTTTTTCGGCTGACACCCGCACCGATGAAGGCCAAGCTATTGGAATCATTGGGGTTTCATGGCGTTGTCGAACAGCAGTTTTCGCGCGAATTTGCCAGCCACACGGCGGAAGAATTCATCGAAACCATCCTGATTTCCGGCCTGAAAGTGAGCCATGTGGTCACGGGCTTTGATTTTCACTTCGGAAAAGGCCGCCAAGGCGGTCCGGCTTTCTTAATTGAAGCGGGCAAGCGGCATGGTTTTGAGGTGACTTTGGTGGATGCTTTCCGCGACGAAGGCGCATCCGTTGTTTCCTCAAGCCGGATTCGTGATTGCCTAGCGGAGTGCCAAGTTGTTGAATCTAATGGGTTATTAGGCTATCGATATACGGTTTCCGCGCCCGTCGTAGGCGGCAAACAGCTGGGCCGCACCTTGGGCTATCCAACGGCAAACATGGGTTTAGCGCAAGAAAACAGACTGGCTCACGGCATTTATGCGGTGCGGTTCCGCAGGGCCGATGGTGCGCTCTATGATGGCGTCGCATCATTTGGGCGCAGGCCTACCGTGGACAGTGATGGCGCGCCGTTGCTGGAAACCTATGTGTTTGATTTTGCTGGTGATTTATACGGCGAAACCTGCGAGGTCTCTTTTTTTGGTTATCTGCGGCCCGAGCTTAAATTTGATGGTTTGGATGCACTGATGGTGCAAATGAAGCGGGACGAGGCCGAGGCCCGCGCTCTGCTTTCCGGCGTGAAGCCACTGTCAGAATTAGACGCTTTGATGACCTTTAACCAGCCCGAATAGCGGTCGTAAACCGCCCAGAAACCGCCCAGAGTTGATACGCCAAGCGCCCGAAACGCGTGCGCGGCAGGTGCACCGCCCAATCGGGTTTAAACCAGCAGCCGACTATCAAACGGATAGCGCCAGCTTTCAGAAATTTTGATAGCGGCGGCATCTGGATGTGATGGATTGATGAGATAGTTGAACGCTTGCGGCATTATATATGAGGGAATGCGCATTAGCGGATATTGGAGATCGGTCAAAAATTTGGTGCCAATTTCCTGGCTCATGCCAACGTAGCTTTGCCAGCCCTTGGGAAGGGCGGGGGTATAGATGCGGGCCGTATCGGGAACCTCTATCGCCAGTAGTTGGTAGCTTGGCGGCACATCTTCTTTATCAATATGCGCTAATGTTTCCAGAAGCGAAGTTGAGGGATGGTCGGCACAATAGACAATAGGGTGGCCAACCCTGTTCCAGCGTGACGCGCTATGTTTGCCGCCCGCGCCGGAAAGATCGGCAAAGTTGGAGATGCGCCAAATCTGCATAGTTCACGCAAACATGCCCTGGTCGATAACCCCAAGCTCGTTTTCAACGATACGCCCGCCTTGCTCGGTTTCAATGAGCTCCAGCGGAATAGACATGTCCAACGCGCGGCTGGGCTTGCGCAGCCAGCGGCGGGCTTTATCGGGGTCACCAAAAACGCGGTCGGCATATTCCATGATATGTTTGATGCGCAGCACCCGATCCGCCTC
>JANPBE010000051.1:0-2165 GCA_031430295.1 Phyllobacterium sp. | reverse complement strand
TGCAGAATTCCATAATGTTAACGCCGCGTTGACCAAGTGCCGGTCCGATAGGCGGGGACGGTGTAGCCGAGCCTGCCTTGACCTGAAGCTTGATCTGACCCATAATTTTCTTGGCCATGTATCTACCTTCCTAAAAACGATTGGCAAATGCCAATCTAATGAAGCGCGGTGGTGCGGTTAACAGACCGGCCAGGTCCGCCTTCCTCCCACCATTTTTTAACATCACAAGTATTACCTCATGACCGCCCGATCTAACGGACTATCCTCAGACTTTTTCAACCTGAGAGAATTCCAAATCAACCGGTGTGGCACGACCAAAGATCGACACTTCCACCTTGAGGCGCGAACGCTCTTGATCAACTTCCTGAACAAAGCCGTTGAATGAGGCAAACGGACCATCAGAAACGCGGACTTGCTCGCCAATTTCAAACGACATCGCCGATTTAGGACGATCAACGCCTTCTTGGATTTGAACCAAAATACGATCAGCTTCGGCATCCGAAATCGGAACCGGCTTGGAATCTGACCCCAAGAACCCCGTCACCTTCGGTGTATTCTTAATCAAATGGAACGCTTCATCCGTTAGGTTGGCACGAACCATTACATAGCCCGGGAAAAACTTGCGTTCAGCATCAACCTTGCGGCCACGACGAATTTCTACAATCTTCTCGGTAGGAACAACGATTTTTTCGAAAAGATGAGACAAACCTTTTTGCTTTGCCTTCTCTTCAATCGACTCGGCCACCTTCTTCTCGAAATTCGAGTAAGCTTGGACGATGTACCAACGAGCCGTCATTCATAAATTCCTTAAATCTCTAAAATTACTTGCCAAGCCCGAGGATGAATTCAACACCATAACCCATCAACAAATCGGCAAGAAAGAAGAACAAGGCAGCCACAAAGGCCATAACCACGACCATAGCGGTCGAAATCATAGTCTCGCGACGGCTTGGCCACGTCACCTTGGCGGTTTCAGCGCGAACTTGCTGAAGGAAGGTGAAAGGATTGGTTCTAGAAGCCATCTGTTACCTGCGGATTTTCGGAAAAACTGACCCGAATCACTTGTTTCTTTACAAGACAAAAGGGAGCGCGGCATCGAAATGATTCCGCGCACCCTGTCTTGTGAATGAACATATAGAGGCGGCGTACCGGATTCACAAGCGCTTTTTTAAGGAATTTTTGCTCTCCACTGCCTTACGCAGATGCATCTGGACTTGTCTAACACTAACGATAGGCTCAAAATATGACGGAAATAAAAACCATACCCGATAAAGGTCGTTCAATGCCCCTCACCTCAGGCCCAATAATTGAACCAATATTGCGAGTCACTACAAGAGAGGGCGTTACCACGCTTCATCTCAATCGCCCAAAAAAATTCAATGCGCTTTCCGACGACCTGCTTTCAGCACTTCAGGATGCGCTCGACGCAATTGGCACTGACACAGCTGCCCGCTGCGTCGTTATCTCCGGTGAGGGCAAAGCCTTTTGCGCTGGTCATGATTTAGCTGAGATGAGCGCGCGCGCCGCCATCGACTATCATCGTGATTTATTCGCTCGATGCTCAAACGTCATGCAAAGCATCGTGAACTTACCGGTTCCGGTAATCGCAAAAGTACACGGTATTGCTACAGCCGCTGGATGCCAGCTTGTCGCCAGTTGCGATTTAGCAATTGCCGCCCACACCGCCCGCTTCGCCGTATCAGGCGTCAATCTCGGTCTCTTTTGTTCCACGCCCGCCGTTGCACTATCTCGCAATATATCGACCAAGAAAGCCTTCGAAATGCTGGTGACGGGTGAATTCATCTCAGCAGAGCAGGCAATCACATATGGGCTGGTAAACCAAGTAGTACCGGACGCCGATTTGGATGCTGCGATTGCAGCCAAAGTTGCATCCATTTTATCTAAAGACCCGGTCGCCATCCGCTATGGCAAGTCATTGTTCCAAAAACAACGACAACTGCCCCTGCCCGAAGCCTATGCACTCGCCTCTGAAGTCATGGCGCAAAATATAATGGAGCCGGATACCATAGAGGGTATCGACGCTTTCTTGCAAAAGCGCCACGCCGACCTCAGCTTCAAAAGGTAAACCCTTGCGGCACAATATTATGCTCATAAGCCTCTGCCAGCAGAGCTTCACGAAAATCTGGATGGGCAATTGAAATCAG
>JANPBE010000050.1:0-2709 GCA_031430295.1 Phyllobacterium sp. | reverse complement strand
GTATAACCATGGAAATTCTGCCGGCGTGAGAATTGAGGATGCACCAAATGCGACAATCAAGGATTGGCGTATTTCAAACACGTGGGATGCTATTCGTGTTTCGTGGAACTCACCGAACTTCCTGGTAGAAGATGTTTGGGTTACAAACGCGCGTGATGATGCTGTTGAAAATGACCGGCTCCTTAGCGGCACTATCCGGGATAGCCTATTTGACGGCGTATTTGGGGGCATAAGCATCGACCCTTCCTCCGCGAGTCCTGTCGATGGGCACAACGAAACGGTAACGCTCGATGGCGTCTTGATGCGATTGCAGCCATCTCTATATCTCGGCGAGATGACGCATGAATCGTTTATCAAGACAGATTCAGCCACCAACGGTACCGTCACTCCACATCTGCGTTTCATAAACAATGTGATTGCCGTTGAGGATCCGACACATCATAGCTTTCGGAGTTTGCGCGACGCGTGGGCTCATACTGTTGAATCACATGGAAATGTTTATTTGAATTTATCCGATACGCCACTCCCGTCGGATTATCCAATGCCGCCGGCTGGGTGGACAGTCTTGCAGGGTCAAGCGGCTCGAGACTATTGGGAAACCGCCCGCGCCGCTTGGGTCGATAGCCACTCCGGCAATGGACCAACCTTTAGCGGCGCTAACTTCACTGGCAGCGATGCTGGCGATACCATTGTCGGCAACGCCCTTGACAACATTATTCACGCCAATGGCGGAATCGACGTCATCGACGGCGATGTCGGTAATGACAAGTTGTTCGGCGGCAGTGGCAATGATGAATTGATCGGCGGTGCCGGCACTGACCATCTTTGGGGCGGAGCTGGAGCCGATACTCTTGTTGGTGGCGCTGGTCGCGATTATGCGCGCTATGACGACGCAAACTACGGCAACCTTACGGTTCGTCTTGATAAACCCAATTTGAACACTGGTGTAGCCGCTGGTGATACCTATAACGGCATTGAAGGTCTTGTTGGTGGCGCGGGTAACGATATTCTCGTTGGCGATGGATCGACAAACTACCTGTTCGGCGCCAAAGGTAATGATCGAATTTACGGCCTTGGCGGTAATGACTACATTTATGGCCAAGGCGGCAATGACTATCTCAGTGGTGGCGCTGGTACTGATCGGTTTGTGTTCGCAACAGCGCTGAATGCGACTACAAATGTGGATCACATAACTGACTTTGCCCACAGCACAGACGATATTTTGTTGGCGCACTCCATCTTTGCGGCTATTGGCACGGCGCTGGATGCCAGCGAGCTGCACTTCGGCACGTCAGCAGCGGATGCTAATGATCATATCATCTACGATAGTGCATCCGGTAATGTGTTCTACGATGCCAACGGCAGCGGTACGGGCGGGCAAACTCTGTTCGCAACACTCAATGCCGGAACTGTATTGAGCGCCAGCGATTTTATCGTGATGTAAAACGCCACATTCTGGGATTTCATTGAATTTAGCCTACAAGTTTGATCCAAGCATCGCGGCGCCGGTACCATATTGATAACGTGTCAGCTGCTTGGGTTCGACGTCAGTCACCACGCTGCTGATAATGCTGGCGTCACCATTGTCCCTTGTAAAAACGTAAAGCGCGGCGCGAACTATGCTACGCTTTGTTTTTGCCCAACGGACGGCTAGCAAAACTGCGTCTGCCTGCGAGGCAAGTACGCGGACCTCTGGAGCTTCATTGCTGTTTGGTCCATTGATAATCAAAAAGTTATAGTCTTGACGCAACGCGTCGAAACTTTGTTGAAAATCCGCGTAGGACATCCGCGCTAACAAATCCGATGAAGCAGGCGGCGCGGACATGAAATCAATGCCAACATCCTGCAGCGTGTTCGAGGCATCTTGGGCTGTGCAGCGGCCTTCAGCAAAATCTGCAAAGCTCAGCTCGGTAGGGGTGCGCGCAAACTCGTGACGAAAAGAAGTAGTCAACGGGTCTTCCTTTGGGTCAAAGTCGATTAGAAGTGTCTTGTGACCAAATCGTCTGGCGGATACGGCCAGACTCCATGCAAGTTCAGCCTTTCTATCATTTTGAGTGCCTGACGTCACAAGCACCACTTTGCTGAAGTTTGCATTGGCGTGGTGCGGCGTAAGCGAGACAAATATGGCTGATAACGCGCGTCTATAGGGTGAGTTTGGTTGTTGGAGGATTATTCTTTGGATCGCCGCTGCATTGCTGCGTTTCAGTTTTGGAAGCATTCCTGCGCAGTGGATTCCAAGTGCTTGCTCGCATTCCTTGTCACTGCGAATTGACTCTTCAAAACTGCTACGAATTACCGCCGCTATTGCAGCCAAAAGTCCAAAAAGAATCATCCCGGGAGGGATCAGAAAAATAGGTGAAATAGTCTTGGGATCCACAGGTGCCCACGCAGCGGATAGAATTGACACCCCTGGGGTTGGCGCCTCGACACGCTGCTGCAACGACTCACGCTTTGCCAAAATATCTTTATATTGACTTGAAGCGGAATCCACCTCCAACTCCAGTGCCTGAAGACCCGAAACACGATTTGCGGCGTCGCCTGCTGTTGCTTGCAATAATTTGATGCGCTTTTCTAATGATGCAATTTGGGTTTCAAAGAATTGAACCTCGCGTCCCGGCCCATATGTTTCTTGCGTTCCACCCGAAGCTGTTGAAGGCAGCAGTCCGTCTATTTTTACGTTTTGGTCGTCAACGCCAGCTGAAGCGGAAA
>JANPBE010000049.1:0-2038 GCA_031430295.1 Phyllobacterium sp. | reverse complement strand
AAGTTTTTCAGACTTACCAACACCCGCAGTTTTTGTCTGCGACCTTGGTGTAGTGTGATCGTTTTATCCGAAAGCATTGCTGCAACGGGTTGACCAAATCTGTCATGTACCTCGACTTGAAATATGATTGGGCCTGGATGGGTGTTAGAGACAATAATCTCGACGCCAACCTCATTTGAAAACACCAATATACTTCGTTTGGCGGGATAAATTAAATCAGATTCATGGCCAGTTATTTTCCCGACAAATTCTATTGATTTGGCATTTGCATAAGGCCCCATAAAACACACGGCAAAAAACAGGCTAACAGCACTTAAGCACTGTGTGGGGTGACAAAAATTGTGCTGCATTTCCAGTCTCCATATATTTGGGTCTACCGGAGATGTAGGTGGAATATACAACTATTGGGACGTGCAAAATTTGATGTTCGCGCCAGCGATTTTATGCGGGCACTTCGTTGGTGCTCTTTGTTGCAAAATCAGTTATTGAACTGTTAGTGACAAATATCGCCATGTTGATAAGCAATTTAATAAAATTCAGAAGCGAATATGGCGCGGCACCACGAAACTAAGATGCTTGCTCACATGGCAAAGCTTTATGTTTTACGCAGCGGGAATGCTCGCCCTAGGATATCAATCCTTGCCTCGATATATCAATCAAGCAACCCTGCACGAATTGCTTTTGCTACGGCTTGGACGCGATTTTGGGCATTTAGTTTTTGGCAAACTGAAACTAAATAATGTTTTACGGTATGCTCGGAGAGCTTTGTCAAAATTGCAATTTCAGCGCTGGTTTTGCCTTGCGCTGTCCAACGCAGACACTCCTTTTCACGGACACTCAAATCAACCTTTTGCGGGCTTTCTGTTACCTCTGTAATATTTTCGACTTGATCGTATATTTGCGTCGAGATGTAGCTGAGTGAAGCAAGCTCATAAGTATCTGGCGCAACACGATCACCCATAAAGGATACAGCACCAAGCCTGCCATTCGGGCAATAGACCGGAAAAAATACCCCTGCCGTAAATGAAAAGTTTTCAAATATATCAGTCGCATCTTCGAACTCGCCTTTAGTCAGCAATTTTCCAAGATCTGAGAGTTGCCAGCGAAATGGCAGGTTCGCATTTCGTATCGAATCAACGATTTGATTTATCTGGGCATGTTGCAAATCATCAAATACCGCGATGACTTCTGTCGGCCAATTGTTAACGACCGCAATGTTAGAAAATGATGATATATTTTGGTGATGAAGGCGAATAATTGAATAATATTGATACCCAAATTTGCGCGCTATTCCACGTGTGTATTTCAGCACATCATAGATTGAGCTAAGCGCCCCAATTTCCGCTTCGACAGTGCCATTGTCAGATTCGTAATTCAAAATCATGTTTTGGCCCTTAGGTAAGATTAGCAAATATCAAACACGATTTAGCACCTCATACTCCACCGATGTTGTGTCTTTTTTTATACCATTTGTTATTTTGTGATAAAATATGATAATACAAATATTATTTTGGTAACGAATTGTTAAAATTGTGTCAATTATCACGCTTTAAAATACCAAATTCATTTGTTAATTTATCTGAAGTCTGAATTTTTATCTTAATATTATTTGCTAGAGAATTGTTATTTACAAGTTCTATAAATAATAACAAACGATTGTCTTACGGTGGCTGTACCGCTTTCAGCCTTTCATATTACCTTTTGCTCCGCTAAAAGCAGGTCATGCTCGGCTTTTAACGATGCGCAGGGGATGAAAAGTAGATTTTGACCGAAGTTCTGTTTTACCACCTCACAGAATCCAAACTGGAAGACGCGCTGCCAGGCCTGCTTGAACGCTCGGTCGCGCGCGGTTGGAATGTTGTGGTGCAGACCGGAACCGAAGAGCGCCGCGATGCGCTCGATGCGCATTTATGGACCTATTCGGAAGAAAGCTTCCTCGCCCACGGCTGCGATCACGAAGAGCAAGCGGCACAAACTCCGATTGTGTTGACCACCAGCCCCGAAAATATCAACGCTGCGCAAATCCGTTTTCATGTCG
>JANPBE010000048.1:0-4571 GCA_031430295.1 Phyllobacterium sp. | reverse complement strand
GACGGTTCTCAACTGGTTGGAAAATGGCATTAAGCCAGCGCCGGAAACGCGCGCAGCGGTCAACCTGGTTGTGCGTGCCTCAAGTAAGGGATCGTCTGTATAATCTAAAAATCAGGTCTTAAATTGCGTAGACGGTTTGCTTGTTCAGTTGCAACTGGGAATATTGTTAAGGTAGGCAATCAATTGGTAAAGGCCAAACATGATTTGACCATTTCTTACACAATTGAATTACCCACTACCAAACTTTCTGATAGAAGTGCGACTTCGGGGCAATAATGCTATTTTGAAATTTGCGGGAGATATTGACAGGTGGTTACAGCTGGACCTGCCTTAGAAGCTTTGAAAGTTGGTGTTCAAATCTTCCAACTGTTTTGAAGATGGTAGCAGTACGTTTCGCGCAAGGCCTGGGCCGACGTCGCAAACGAGAACACAGTCATCACGACCCGCACGAGCCAAATCTTTGCCATCTGGCAGAACAACCCCGCTAAGTCCGGTGTAGCGTTGGTCGCCTTCCATTCCACATATATTGGCATAAACGATGGCGATGCCATTTTCTAATGCGCGGGAGCGAACGAGTGTTGTGGGCACTTCAAAATAGGGTTCCATATTAGCCGTCGGCACAAAGATAATTTCCGCACCATTTTTTTTCATGTCGCGGGCGACTTCCGGAAATTCAATGTCATAACAAATTGCCAGCCCACACACACGGCCTGCCAGCTTAAACACTGGGAATTTAACGCCAGCACGATAGGTCTGCTTTTCTTTCTGCCCGAACAGAAAGACCTTATGATGATGCCCGACTATTTGGCCTTGTGCGTCAATGGCGATTGCTGAATTGTAGAGCTCTGTTCCACGTCTCTCGGCAAAGCCAGTGATGATGGCAACGCCACGAGTGGAGGCAATTTCTTGCAAGCGGCGCACCGACGGGCCGTCAATCTCTTCCGCTAACGCCTCGACCTTATCGCCAATGTTATAGCCGGTTAGAAATAATTCTGGAAACACAACGACATCAATATCCAGCGATTGCGTAGATTGGCAATGCTGCTCGATGGTTGCCAAATTTGCTGCCACATTACCAAATACTGGTGTTGACTGATTGATGAGAACTTTCATATCACGCCTTTTTGTAAACGCTCCGGCGGCGATAATACCGCCGGAAGCAACCCAGAATTACTTCAACAGATTGGTCCATAGACGGTCATAAAGTTTGACCACCTCGGGATCGCACGGCGGCACGAACTCAGGCTTTGGTGCATCTGCTGGTGGGTTCATCTCAAGCGCACCGACAAACTTCTTATCGAGGAACGGCTCCGTGCCTTCAACGCCCGCGCTATAGCTGGCGAAGTTTGTCAGCGCCGCCGCGTTTTCGGGCTCCAGCATGAAGTTCATGAACAGTTTGGCATTTTCCAAATTTGGTGCATCTTTCAGAACCACCATATTGTCAGCCCAAGCTGTCATGCCCTCTTTTGGATAGGCAAATTGCAGACTTGTCTTTTCCGTACGGGCGCGAAGACCCATGCCGTTCCAGATCATGCCCGCCGCAGCATCACCCGAGATCAGCATTTCGCGGGAGCCATCGGACGCAATGCTCAGCCAGTTTGGCTTTGCTTTCAACAGAAGGTCATTGACCTTGCTAAGCTGCTCTTTGTTGCTGTTGCAACGGGGATAACCAAGGTAGCGCAGGCCAGCATTAATGACGTCATTGACGTCGCGGAACATGTTGACCTTGCCCTTGAGCTCGGCAGGCGTATCAAACAATATTGCCAGCGTGTTAATGTCGCCCTTATAAACATTGGTATCAACCATGAAGGATGTTGTGCCGAACTGATAGGGTATTGAATAGTGGCGGCCATCATCAAAATAGAGGTTGATGAGATCCTTCTTCACCTTTGGAAAGTTGGAAAATTGGTTAGGCTCGACCTTTTCCAAGAGACCTTCTTTAATCATAATGGCGACCATGTAATCGCCCGGCACGGCAAGATCATACCCCTTCACGCCAGACTTTAGCTTGGACAATAGCGTTTCATTGCTGTCGTATGAATCTTGAGTGACCTTAACGTCATACTGTTTAGCAAATTTGTCGATCAAGCCCTGCGGCATGTAATCGGACCAATTGTAAAGTTTCAATTCGCCCGCTGCATGAGCGCTTGTGGCAAACAGTGCCAAAGTTGCGGCGGCCAGACAGTTTTTGATAATGTTCATCGTCTCTCTCCATTTTGTAAAAGTGGTTTGTGAATTCCCGTTTTAAGTCTTCTTGTTAGTGCTAGGCGCGCTGCGGCCCGCGAAGTATGAGATGGTGACAAACACCAGCGAGATGAGCAGCAATATTGTCGAAATGGCATTGATCTCCGGCGTGAAGCCAACCCGCACCATTCCGTAAATTGTCAGTGGCAGTGTGGTCGCGCCCGGCCCTGCCACCATGTTGGTGATGATGAAATCATCGAGTGAAACAATGAACGCCAGCATGAGGCCGGATATGATGCCGGGCATCAACATCGGCATAAGCACATAACGAAAGCTCTGCCATTTGCTTGCGTAAAGATCTTGCGCCGCCTCTTCAAAATGTCCGTTGATGCCTTGCAATCTGGCCGAAATCGGCAAGTACGCGAAGGGTATGCAGAACACGATGTGCGCAATCAAAATTGTCAGAAGTCCAAGGTCAAAACCAATAGCGATGAAGAAGACCAGACTGGCAACGGCTGTCACAATTTCTGGAATCATGAGCGGCAAGTTGATGATGCCGAAGGCGGCTGACTTACCCTTGAAGCTGCGTCCACGAGCCACTGCTAGCGCTGCCGATATGGCAATTGCCGTTGAGACGAGCGCCGCCACGGCGGCAATCATAAGGGAGTTGAGCGTGGCGACTTGGATGCTCGGATTGTTGAAGGCCTTTACATACCAATCCAAAGTGAATCCGCCCCAGTTGGTGATAGAGCGCAGTGAGTTGAACGAATACACTGATATAACCAGCATCGGCGCGTAGAGTATGAAGAGGCACAGCAACGACAGCGCGCGGAAACCCGGATATTTTTTAATGTCCATGCTCGTCATTTTGCAGACTCCCTGGCGCTGCGGCGGGCAACCACCATCAGAACAATGAGAATGATGGTCAAAAGAATGACAGCCAGAGCCGCGCCAAATGGCCAGTTTCTGGATCCTTGGAATTGCAACGCAATCAAGTTACCAATCATCAGGCTTTTGCCGCCACCAAGAATGTCTGGCGCAATGAATGCACCAAGCGAGGGAATGAATACTAACAGGCATCCAGCAATAATGCCGGGCTTTACGGCCGGAATGATGATGTGGCGCAGCGTGGTCCAGCGGTTTGCATACAGATCATGCGCCGCCTCAACCTGCGCAAAATCCATGCGCTCAATCGAGGCGTAGATGGGCAACACCATGAATGGGAGATATGAATAGAACAGACCCAGCCCGATGGCGAAGTTGGAATAGGCAATGTGAAGCGGCTCAGAAATGACGCCAAGCTTCATCAATAGCGCATTAATAGGACCTTGATCCCGTAGCAAAAACAGCATCGCAACCGTGCGGATCAAAAGATTGACCCAATAGGGAATGGTCACTGCAAAGAGCCAAATGGTTCGTGTTCGCTCCGGTCTGGTGGCGATAAAATAGGCGGTGGGGAACCCGATCAGCAGGCACAGAACAGTGGATGTGGTGGCAAGCAGCAGCGAGTTACCAAATATAGTCAAATAGTCTGCATTGAAAACCAGCTTTTCAGTGATAAAATCTTCTTCAAAGAGAAACTGAATATAGGCCTTGGTTGTGAATATCCACTCCACGCCGCCATAAGTTCCTGGCTCGAGAAACGAGAATATCACAATCAATGACAGCGGCAGGATGAGGAACAGGCTGATGAGAATAACGGCCGGCGACAGAAGATATAGCTGGCCTTTGGAAATGGTTTGGGAGGACGTTTCTGTTGGTTGACTTGAAATGATTGCGCCAGCCATGGTCTTAACTCACCAAGAGCCGTGCGGCGCTGTTGTCGATGACAACACCCACTTCATTGAAGAGTTCAAACGCGGGCGATGAGCCTTGCGCATTTTGGCTGCGAGCAATGAGCTCAGTTCCATTGGCAAGATTGATCACATATTGTGTGTCTGTGCCGATATAGATTGATTGCGTTATAATGCCCTTGATGCCTTTTGAGGTGTCTCGCGATAACTGCAGGCGCTCGGGCCGTATGGAAATCGTTCCTTTTTTTTGTGCTGTGTCCACTTCGCCAGCGGTGATGCAGGTTACTTCCGTACCATCAAACAATTTGCAAGTCGCTTGGTTGCCAACGATCTTGGTGATAGTGGCGTATATCAGGTTGGTTTCGCCGATAAAGTTGGCTACAAACTTATTGGCGGGATTTTCGTAGATCTCGCGCGCCGAGCCAACCTGCTGTAGCCGCCCTGCGGACATGACCGCTATTCGATCAGACATGGTCAGCGCTTCTTCTTGGTCGTGAGTGACGAAGACAAATGTTATGCCAGTTTTCTGCTGTATTTTTTTTAGCTCTACCCGCATTGACTGACGCAGCTTCAAATCAAGCGCTGACAGCGGCT
>JANPBE010000047.1:0-5752 GCA_031430295.1 Phyllobacterium sp. | reverse complement strand
GACGCCAAAACCTGCGCCGAAATCGCGTTGGAACTTGAAATACCAAAATTACTCCGCGCCGGCAGCGATCTTGGCAGTACCGATAGCAAGCGTCTGCTCAGCGTGCGCGCCGATGTCGTGGAAGCGCTGGTTGCCGCTATTTATCTTGACGGTGGCCTTGATGCCGCCCGTGCATTCATAACCAAATTCTGGGGAAGCCGTATCAGCGAAGCTGGCTCCGCCCGCCGCGATGCCAAAACCGAGTTGCAAGAATGGGCACATCGCGATAGCGCAACCGCACCAACATATGCTATCACCAACCGCAATGGACCCGACCATGACCCGCATTTCGCAGTTTCGGTCACCGTTGGTCTTTATCCGGTAGGAACCGGCCATGGCCGCTCCAAGCGTCTGGCCGAGCAAGATGCCGCCCGCCAATTTTTGATTGCCCGCTCCGTGTGGAGCCCAGAGGATAATATATAGTATGGTTGAA
Source organism: Phyllobacterium sp. (assembly GCA_031430295.1). Taxonomy (GTDB): domain Bacteria; phylum Pseudomonadota; class Alphaproteobacteria; order Rhizobiales; family Rhizobiaceae; genus JANMEX01. The sequence continues at coordinate 5,280 of JANPBE010000047.1, read as the reverse complement.
ACCACCGGCACGGCTGCCGAAACACACTCCGGCTTTGTCGCCCTGCTTGGCGCAACCAATGCCGGTAAATCGACACTGGTCAATCAACTGGTCGGAACCAAAGTCTCCATCGTTTCGCACAAGGTGCAAACCACGCGCGCGCTTATTCGTGGTATCGTCACCGAAGGCAATGCGCAGATCGTGCTGATTGATACGCCTGGTATATTTAAGCCCCGCCGCCGCCTCGACCGCGCTATGGTCACGACAGCATGGTCCGGCGCGAAAGATGCCGACATCGTGTTGTTTATGGTCGATGCCGAGCGCGGCTTCAAAGGTGATGCCGCCGAAATATTAGAGTCGCTCAAACAGTCCACCAACCGCAATGTGTTGGTTCTCAACAAGGTCGATCAGGTTGATCCGCCAAAGCTGCTGGAACTCGCCACCCATGCCTCTAGCATTGCCAATTTCGAAGCTGTGTTCATGATTTCGGCGCTTAAAGGCTCCGGCTGCAAGGATCTAATCAAATGGGTCGGTGCGGCGCTGCCGAAAGGTCCATGGTTCTATCCGGAAGATCAAATTACTGACCTTCCAATGCGCAGCTTAGCGGCTGAAATCACGCGCGAAAAACTCTACGAGCGCCTGCATCAAGAATTGCCCTACCACTCCCATGTCGAAACCGAAAAATGGGAAGAGATGAAAAATGGCGATGTCCGCATTCAACAGGTGATATATGTTGAGCGCGATAGCCAAAAGAAGATCGTGCTTGGTCACAACGGCTCGACCATCAAAGCGATTGGCTCGCTCTCGCGCGCCGAAATTGGTGCAACATTGGGCCAGAAAGTGCATCTGTTTCTATTCGTCAAAGTGCGTGAAAACTGGGGCGATGATCCCGAGCGCTACCGCGAAATGGGCCTGACGTTTTCGTCTTGATATTGATCGACCAGAATATGTAGCCGTTTGAAAATTCAGTTTGCCGGGTCGGGTAGAGTGGTTTTCAACGAACCGGAGCGCAGCGGACGTTCGAGTCCGTGAGCACCGGAAGCGGATGAGAACCGCGCTAACCGACCGGGAAGGTGGATTTACATAGGCTACGATGGAATGGGTTGATCAAGGCGTTATTCTCGGCACCAAGAAGCATGGCGAAACCAGCGCTATTGTTGAACTAATGACGCGCGACCATGGGCGTCATCAGGGCATCGTGCGCGGCGGACGCTCGCAGCGCCTGCAACCACTTCTGCAAACTGGCAATCATGTGGAGGTGACATGGCGGGCGCGGCTGGACGAGCATCTCGGCCAGTTTCAACTCGAACCCATCACCTTTTCCGCCGCCCGTCTCATCGAAAGTCAAATGGCGCTGAACGGCTTGCAACTGCTCGCCTCACACTTGCGCTTGCTGCCGGACCGAGATCCGCACGCCTCGCTGTTTGAGGCGCTGGTCGCCATCATTGAACATTTTGAAGATGCGCCGCTGGCAGCCGAACTCATGGTGCGCTTTGAATTGCGCTTGCTGGATGAACTCGGCTTCGGCCTTGATCTCACCGAATGTGCCGCCACCGGCCAACGCACCGATCTCATTTACGTCTCGCCAAAGTCGGGCAGGGCGGTATCGCGTGAGGCGGGCAAGCCATGGGCGGACAAGCTATTTGCCCTGCCGCAGTTTCTCGAAACCACCCCCGGCTGCGGCGCGAGCGCCAGCGAGACGAGCGACGCGTGGAAACTCACGGGATTTTTTCTTAACCGCAATGTCTATCAGCCGCGCGGTCTTAGCCCGCCGGATACGCGCGGGGCATTCTTAGTCCATGCCCTGAAAGCGCTGGAGCGTCACGCAGGCTGAAGCGTTGCCCGCACTACAGGCTTTTCCTCAATCGGCCAATGAATAATCGCCGCGAAAATACCCAGCACCACGCCCAGCCACCAGACCGGATTGTACGATTGGTATTTCACGAAGAAATAACCACCCAGCCAAATGCCGATGAAAGAGCCAATTTGGTGCGAAAGAAATACCATGCCGCCCAGAAGCCCAAGATGGCGCGTGCCGAACATAATCGCCACCAGCGCATTGGTCGGCGGCACGGTGGAAAGCCAGAGCAGGCCCATCACAGCAGAAAAAATAACCACGGAAGTCGGCGTTTGTGGCAGCAGCAAAAACGCCGTCACGGCTACAGAGCGGCCAATATAGATATAGGCCAGAAAATAGGGTTTGGAAAATTTCTGCCCGATAACGCCCGATGCCAACGAGCCGATGATATTAAAGAAGCCAATCAGCGACAGCCCAATCACCGCATACTTCGCCTCAATACCAATATCACCCAGATAGGCGGGAAAATGCGCTGTAATAAACGCCACTTGGAATCCGCAGACGAAAAAGCCGGTTGTCAAAAGCACATAGCTGCGATGGCCAAATGCCTCGCGCAGCGCTTGCCCGATGGATTGCTCCGCGCTTTTTTCTTTGATTCGCCCCGCAGACGCATTGCCACGCAATGGGATAGCGATAAGCGGAATAATGAGCATCAGGCCTGAGAACATCATCAGCGCATCGGCCCAGCCATACTTGGTAATCAGCGCTTGGCTAAGGGGAGCAAACACGAACATGCCAGCGGAGCCTGCCGCCGTACCCATGCCATAAACCAGCGAGCGTTTTTCCGGCACAACATGCCGCGCAAATGCCGACAGCACCACGCCGTAGGAACCAGCTGCAATGCCCAGCCCAATCAGCACGCCGCCACTGAGGTACAGCAGCGAAGGCGTCGCTGAATTGGCCATCAGCGCCAATCCCGAGGCATAAAGCACGCCAGACATGGCCAGTACGCGCCAAGTACCAAACTTATCAGCAATCGCGCCGAAGAATGGCTGGCCTAGCCCCCAAAACAAATTCTGAATGGCCATCGCCATGCCAAACGTCGTGCGGTCCCAACCACGATCCGCGAGCATTGGCAATTGGAAAAACCCCATCGCCGAACGCGGACCGAATGTCATCAAGGCAATGACACAACCTGACGCGACAATAAGCCAAGGGATACGCGAGTCAGAAGATTTAGCGTTTGTTGTGCTGGTCATCTAGCGCTCCTATGGTCTCAAACAGGCCTAAGCGCTTCCAACCATTTGTTCAAACGCAATTAACTTAACAACCCATCAGTTTCAGTGATGAGCCATAGCTTTTTTTGCCTCAAATCATCGTTTGAAAAAAAAGATTCAAAAAAATGAAATAATTTGTGCCTAGCTGTCGATTGGCGATTGGCCCGTTCGTTATGGTTATGAAAGCGAACGGCTTTCGCTAACATTTAGAGGGACGGAAAAATGACTTTGACACAAATCGCACTATGGGGCGGCGCTGCAATTGTAACTTTGACAGCGGGCACCTTTCTTCTTCCACGGCATGTACAAGTTGAGCGCACCGCAAAAGTGGCCGCTGAACCAAGCGCAATTCTGGCACTCGCCGCTTCCAATGATGGCTACCAAAAGTTCAATCCATACAAGACTATGGATCCAAATTTGAAGATTGAACTATTTGGCCCGCAAACTGGTGTTGGCTCCGGCTTTAAGTTTGACGGCAAGGATGGCAAAGGCACCTCGACGGTAACGGCGGTAACAGCAGACCGCATTGAATATTTGATTGACCTTGGTTCAATGGGCCAGCCAAAGCAAACCCTGAAGGCAACCGCAACAAGCGGCGGCAGCGATGTGGTCTGGACGATGGACGCCGACATGGGCATGAACCCGATTGGCCGTGTCGTTGGTCTGTTTCTCGACGGCATGATGGGAAAAACACTCGAAACCGGCCTTGCCAATCTTTCCGCAACTCTCAAAAATTCTTAATTCAAACAGTGGAGCTATCACTATGCGTTATACATTTTTCCTCTATTCAGACCCATCCCAAGCCGCAAACATGACACCAGATGATTGGGCGCGCGAAAAGGAAGTTTACGGTGCCTACATCGGCGCGTTGCAAGAAGCAGGTGTGTTTGTCGATACAGATTGGCTGCAACCCGTAGAAACAGCAACAACAGTGAGCTTTGAAGGCGGCCAAAAGCGCATTCAAGACGGACCTTTTGCGGCCACCCGCGAAACACTCGGCGGCTTTTTCGTGGTCGATGTGCCAGATCTTGATGCAGCACTAGCGTGGGCAGCTAAATGTCCGGCTGCGCAATATGGCAAAGTGGAAGTGCGTGCCTCGGCCATGGGTTCCATTTAAGTTGGGCACAGCATGAGCGATGCTAAGGCGCGTGCAGCGGAAGTTGCCCGCGCCTCCTACGGAAGATTACTGGCGATATTATCAGCGCGAAGTGGCGACATCATCGCGGCTGAGGATGCGCTGGCTGATGCGTTTCGTCTGGCATTAGAAACGTGGCCGGAACGCGGTATCCCGGAAAACCCCGAAGGCTGGCTTGTCGCCACCGCCAAAAACCGCGTGATTGATATGAAAAGACGAGAAGCACGATCCCCCACAATCAATGTCGAGGTTTTGCCCGATATTGAAGCCGCATTTCCGGATGATGAGGAAATTCCTGATCGCCGTTTGGCGTTGATGTTCATTTGCGCCCATCCGGCTATCGATGCGGGCGTGCACACGCCGCTGATGCTGCAAACAGTGCTCGGTTTTGAGGCAGTGGATATTGGGCGCAGCTTTTTGATCTCGCCAACCGCGATTGCACAGCGCCTCGTTCGCGCCAAGCGTAAAATTAAAGACGCTCGCATTCCCTTCCAAGTGCCGGAACGACCAGAAATGTCCGGCCGCATTGAGGCCGTGCTTGAGGCAATATACGGTGCCTATGCGTTGGATTGGTTAAGCGATCCCAACGCCAGAGATATGACAGGTGAGGCGCTGTATCTGGCTGATTTGCTGGCAAAACTTTTGCCGGATGAGGCGGAAGTGCGCGGTCTTGCGGCATTGATTGGATTTGCACATGCGCGGCGCGGCGCAAGATTGCATGAGGGTGACTATGTGCCATTGCATGAGCAAGACCAAGATTTGTGGGATGCGCCCTTGATTGCGCAAGCCGAAGCGCATTTGACGCAAGCGGCAAAACTGAAGAAAATGGGACGCTTTCAATTGGAAGCCGCCATTCAGGCGGTGCATTGCCATCGTGTGGATAATGGCGGACCCAATTGGAGAGCGATTTTGCATTTGACCGAAGGGCTGGTCAAATTCTGGCCAACCATTGGCGCGCAAACCAACCGCGCCGCGGTCATTGGCGAGATTTTCGGCACAGAAGCCGGATTGGTAGAAATTGCGCGCATATTAAAAGGCGAGGGCGTCGCATTCCAACCCGCTCATGCGACCCATGCCCATTTGTTGGCACG
>JANPBE010000046.1:0-3075 GCA_031430295.1 Phyllobacterium sp. | reverse complement strand
CCTTCACTTGCGGCCCGCGCATGACTGAGCCGGTGTCATTCACCAGTTCGCAGATGACACCAATTGGCGGCAGACCGGCCAATTTGCAAAGATCCACGGCAGCTTCCGTGTGGCCAGAACGCATCAACACACCGCCTTCCCGTGCGATGAGCGGGAAAATATGGCCGGGACGCACAAAATCGGACGAGCCAACATTGGGGTTCGCCAAATTGCGGGCTGTCAATGTGCGGTCTTCGGCAGAAATGCCAGTGGTCGTGCCGTGCTTGAAATCCACCGATACGGTGAAGGCCGTCGTGTGAGCGCTGTCGTTGTCCGCGACCATCGGGTTCAAATTTAGCCGCTTTGCCTCTTCGCGTGGCATTGGTGTGCAGACGATTCCGGATGTGTGGCGCACGATGAAGGCCATTTTCTCCGGTGTGCAATGCACGGCGGCAACGATTAAATCACCTTCGTTTTCGCGTCCGTCATCATCCATAACAACGACAATTTCGCCGCGCTCGAACGCCCGAATGGCTTCGACAACTTTCTTTTGGTCATAAGGCATTTAGATTCTTCCGGTTTGGCCGCGATGGCGCAAATAATGGTCGGCTATGGCGCACGCTACCATGGCCTCGCCGATTGGCACTGCCCTAATCCCGACACAGGGGTCATGGCGTCCTTTGGTGATGACATCTACCTCATTGCCATCAGCGTCAATAGACCTGCGAGGTATCAAAAGCGATGAGGTCGGCTTCACAGCAAACCGCGCAATAATGGGTTGGCCTGTTGAGATGCCGCCCAAAATGCCACCTGCATGGTTTGAGAGGAACAAAGGTTTACCGTCCGCACCCATCCGCATTTCATCGGCATTATCCACACCGGTGAGTTCTGCGCTGGCGAATCCATCGCCGATTTCAACACCTTTAACGGCATTGATGGACATAAGATTGCCGGCAATATCTTGATCCAGCTTTGCATATACTGGCGCGCCAAGTCCAACAGGCACACCGTCTGCAACCACTTCAATGACAGCGCCAATAGATGAGCCTGCCTTGCGGATGCCATCCAGATAGTCTGCAAATTCTTCCACGCTGGAAGCATCGGGCGAGAAGAAAGGGTTGTTATCCACTTCACTCCAATCCCAGCGTGAGCGGTCAATTTTCTTCGTGCCCATTTGGATGAGCGCGGCACGAACATTCATGCCCGGCACGATTTTGCGGGCAATGGCGCCAGCTGCCACTCGTGCCGCGGTCTCACGCGCGGACGAGCGCCCGCCGCCGCGATAATCACGGATGCCGTATTTGGCGTCATAAACATAATCCGCGTGCCCCGGCCGGTAGCGCTTGGCGATATCGCCATAGTCTTTCGAGCGCTGGTCGGTATTTTCGATCAACATCGAAATTGGCGTGCCGGTCGCGATCATCGTCACACCATCGTCCTTGAGCATGACGCCGGAGAGCACCTTCACAACATCATCTTCGCGGCGTTGGGTCGTGAATTTTGATTGACCGGGCTTGCGCTTATCCATGTAGTTTTGGATTTCGGCCAAAGTGAATTCAATGCCTGGAGGACAGCCATCCACCACACAGCCGAGAGAGGGACCATGGCTTTCGCCCCACGTGGTCACGCGGAACATCGAGCCGAAACTATTATGCGACATGAAACTTGCCTTCCGAAGAGTTGACCCGTTTTATTTGTGTTAACCCTTTAATGTCAAACGCGTAAATTATATGCAAAACGTCTCTGAATGGCCATTGAACGGCACATCTTTTGACACAATCTTCTTGTGTAAAGCGAACGAAATGTTTTGAATGTGAACAACTGAGTAAGTCCTGAAAGCCATTTGTCTCGGGACGATCAAAAGGAGTAAAAAATGAAGAAACTGGCTTTTTTGATCGCCGCACTTGTGTTCGCCTTGCCGCATACTGCACTAGCTGATGAGGCTGAAGGTAAAATCGTTTCTATTGACGAGGGCACGCAAACCATAAAGCTTGATGACGGTAATGTTTACAAGTTGCCAGGCGAATTTGACTATACAGTGATTTCAAAAGATATGAAGGTGCTCATCGTTTATGATGTAGCCGGTAACGACAAGGTTGTTACTGATATTGAGAAGTCTGAATAGCAATTCGCAGATGCCGCGACACTAGTAGCGACATCTGAATTGGAAAAATTCTCACTATTTTATTTGACGTCAATGTCCAAGTTTATGCGGCGTGATGTATCAATCGGGCCATTGATAAAGTTCGCATAGGCGAGCGCAAATGAAGCCGGGTCTTTGCCGTGGTAGCCGCCCTTAGGTGTGTAGTATATTAGGTACCCCTTGAAACGTTTACCATTGCAACCTTTACCGTCAAGAACAAGCGTCGTCCAGACGGAAGTGAGCGTCCCGTGTGCTGGTTGGTGCAGAGTAATCTGCGGCTTGCCGAGACTGGTACAAGTTTCCTGATTGTAAAAAATGTAGGAATAAACCTGCGACCGGCCACCCGGTGAAACTTTTATCGCTTCTGCACTCGCAAACCCGGCACTTGTGTGCAAAAGGCTGGCTGCTAATACAGACTTACAAAGAAATTTTTTCATGAATCACTCCACATAGCGCTGGTTGAAGTGCGCCACATGTTATGCGCTCATGAATTGATAAGAAAATCAAGCATCTATATTAGTAAACCAATATTTTGTTTAGCGAACAGCCCCGATTAACGGGGCTGTTGTAGTAAATGAATGACTTCGATAAATTTTTAGAAAGAACGTTGGAAGCGCAGAATGCCGCCTAGTTCACCTTTGGCCGTAGGCTTCTTGAGATAATCAATTTCAGTTGTCAGCTTAAAGCCTGGAACGATGGTGTAGGCAACATTCGCAATAACACCGAGGTTTTTCAGCTGATCGTAGCTCACTTGTGAATTCAGGCTGATTGTATCTGAAATCTTGTACGATGCACCGCCCCAGATTGCCCACTTGCCGCCCCAAGGTTTGAAGCGTGATGTTGTTGGCGTGTTGTCGCCATAGCCAACCATCAAGAAGCCTGACAGATCGCCGGCCTTACCATCCACACGCAACTTACCGGCAACGGCTTTTTGGCTTTCGTCATAACCGGCA
>JANPBE010000045.1:0-2252 GCA_031430295.1 Phyllobacterium sp. | reverse complement strand
AGCATTTTGTTTGCAACGCTGTTTATGCCCAACGCGATCAATTTGTCGTTCTTCCCGCTGTGGCTGGAGTACATCGGTTTGCACCCGATCCAAATTTCCACAATGCTGTCCGTGCCGGTATTTGTTCGACTTCTCACAACGCCGATTTTCACCTATTTTGCGGACCGCTCGCCGGAGCGCTCTTATGTTTTGATAGCCATTGCGGCGGCTAGTCTTGGTGTTTCAGCACTACTGTTTTTGCCGCTTGGATATTGGAGCCTGATGGTCGTTGTTGTGTTTCTGGCGATGTTTTGGTCACCGCAAGTGCCAATTGCGGACTCAATCGCGCTCTCCGGGGTCAACCGTTACAAAATTGATTACCCGTCGATTCGCATATGGGGATCGGTGATGTTCTTGGCGCTGAATATAGTTGCAGGATATGTGATTGAGCGCACAAACCCCGGTTTTGCAATTCCAATGCTTGTGCTTGGGTTCGCGCTGATTTTGTTGACGTCTCTGCAAATCCCACGCCTTGGCAAACGGCGCAGGCCATTCGCTCAAATAAGCGCAGCGACTGGAAATGCAATCTTAAAACCACCGGTCCTGCTAATGTTGGTGACCACCGCGCTGCTGCAAGCCTCGCATGGTTTTGTCTATAGCTTTGGTTCTATTTTTTGGCAGTCACTGGGTGTTGGCGCTGAGCAAGTCGGGCTGCTGTGGGCCGTGCAGGTGTTCGCGGAGATTGTCCTGTTTCGGTTTTATGGACGCCTGTTTGGCTCCATGAAATTACAATATGTTCTCACCGCTGCCGGACTATTTGGGATATTCAGATGGATACTCTTTGCAAATGCAGAGGCCCTGCAATTAGGGTTTTACAGCCTCGCTGCGATACAAATATTACACGCGTTCAGCTTCGGTGCGGTTTACATTGCGATGCAGAACTTTCTGGCAGTCTCGGTACCCGAGGAGCAGGCAAGCGCCGCACAAGGCCTTACAGTGTTCATTCATGGCGTGGCTATGGTCATCACCATGTTCGGGTCAGGGCCGCTCTATGCGGCGTATCATGGGCATGGCTTTTATGCGATGACGTTGGTTAGCGCTGCTGGCATCGGCTGTTCTTTTTGGTTTGCTCACGCCCATAAAAAGGCAGCGCAGGCCACCTATCCCCAGAGTGCGGTGGTGGGCGGGGATACAATGGAGCCGTTGTAAACGAGACCTGGTTCACGGTCTTTTGCCAGCAGCAACGGTCCGTCCAAATCCACAAAGTCAGCGTCTTGCGCCAAAATCAGTGCGGGCGCCATCGCCAGCGACGTGCCAACCATGCAGCCCACCATGATTTTCATGCCGGTTTGGCGCGCAAGCCGGTGCATTTTTATGGCTTCCGTTAGCCCCCCGGATTTATCCAGCTTGATGTTCACCGCGTCGTAGCGGTCGGCAAGCGAGACCAAATCGGCGCTTTGATGAACGCTTTCGTCAGCGCAAATAGCGACGGGATGCGCAATTTTCGACAGGATTGCGTCTTGTCCGGCGGGCAGGGGTTGCTCAATCAAAACCACGCCGAGTGATGCCGCCAGCGCCAAATTTTCTTCAATGTTTTGCGTCGTCCAGCCCTCATTGGCATCAACAATGATGCGTGAGTTGGGGGCAGACATGGCAACCGCGCGCAGGCGCTCCATATCGCCAATCCCGCCCACCTTAATTTTCAAAAGTGGGCGATGGGCCGAAGCCTTTGCGGCGGCAGCCATTTCATCCGGTGTTCCCAGCGAAAGTGTATAGGCAGTCGTAACAGCCTTCGGTGCGGGATAACCCGCCGTTGCGAAAGCAGCCAAACCGCTGCGCTTGGCCCCTAAATCCCACATCGCGCAATCAATAGCATTGCGGGCAGCGCCAGCGGGCATGTGGATTTGCAGCGATTCAATCGTCAATCCGCCTTCAATCAACGCCCGCGCCGCCTCAATTTGGCTGAGAACGCTCTCCACACTCTCGCCATAGCGAGCATAGGGTACGCACTCACCCGAGCCTGCGTGATGGCCATCTGAAAGAACAACCCGCACCACTTTTGCCTCAGTTTTTGAACCGCGCGAGATGACAAATTTTCCGGCAATGGGAAATGATTCCACGAAGGCCTCGAGTTTTATAGTGCAGGCCAGTGATTTTATATTCATGTGCAACCCAGCGATTCGAAATGACAATTCACCATTCAAACTATAAGCATGTGGCATGGCAACAAAAGCAAACAAACAGACTCAAAGCGCAGAAAAACTTTCTGCGGC
>JANPBE010000044.1:0-5136 GCA_031430295.1 Phyllobacterium sp. | reverse complement strand
CCGCTAGACGCTGATGAGCTAAGTGCCGACTTTGACATTCGCGACAGCCGCTTTGACGTAATCGGAGAACTGCCACCCGTTCGTGCCGCAAAAGGACATGTGGCAGTGCGTGGCTCCAATACTGAGGTTAAACTCGAATCTGGTACGGTCTATCTTGAGGACGGGCGCTCATTGAGTGTGTCTAACGGGCTGATGTTTTTGCCCACGGTACCGGGTCAGCCGGTGGTAGCTGATCTGAAAATTGATGTGGCGGGTGATGCCGGCGCAATTGCCGAAGTAGCCAATCGTGAACCTCTGCGCGCGCTGACAAAAGCGCCTGTAACAGCGGGAGACCTGCACGGGCAGGCGGTGGCAAGCATAACTGCGCGTTTTCCACTATCCAAATCGCATAGCGAAAATTCTACTACATGGAAAGCCCAAGTCAAATTTGAAAATCTTGATGTGGATAAGCCCTTCAATGGTCAGACATTGACCAATGCGACGGGCACGCTTGATCTCACAAAGGAGTCCGCGACTCTTGAGGCCAAGGGTTTGCTGAATGGAACCCAAGCAGAAATTTCCGTTTCGCAACCACTCGATGGTCAAAGTACCGCGCAGGAAATCTCAGCCAAGCTAATGCTCGATGATAAGGCACGCGCAGCGCTGATGCCGGGACTGTCTGCTTTGTTAAAGGGGCCGATCTCCGTAGACTATTCAACGGATCAAGACGGAAAGCGCACAATTTCCGCAGACCTTAAGAGCGCAACGATAAGTCTCCCGTGGATTGGGTGGTCAAAAGGCAAGGGTATTGGCGCCACTGTCAGCTTTTCAATGGATCGTAATAACGATCAAACCAAAATTCAGAATTTTAAGCTGGAAGGCGGTAGCTTCAGCTTTGCTGGGGATATCAGTCTTTCTGGTACCAAATTTGTGTCCGCGGATTTTTCTCGCATTTCGTTGGGCGGCGATGATGTGGCTGCCGTGTCAATTGACCATGGAAAATCTGGTTATGACGTTACAATAAAAGCAAAGTCTTTGGATATGCGCGGGATACTAAAACGTCTCACTGGCAGCTTTGAATCGACCGCGGCGGCTACTGGCACTGAGCCTATCCACATACGCGCAGGTATTTCCAACGCAGTTGGATTTAATGATGTGGTGCTGCAAAATGTGAATGCGGAATATTCCGGGCGAGGCGCAAAAGTGACTTCGTTTGTCGCCACCGCGACGACGCAAAAAGGGGCTGCAATTGCTATCCAGAACAAGTCTGCTGATGGGGGTAAAGTCGTTAAAATCCAGTCTGAGGACGGTGGCTCAATTCTGCGGTTTTTGGACATTTATGATAAAATGCGGGGTGGCCAAATTAATATCAACCTAGCGACAAAAGGTGATGGCCCGCTTAAGGGCGAGGTTGACGCGCGAAACTTTGATGTAGTGGGCGAGCCGCGTTTGAAGGCTATTGTGGGTGCACCCGCTAATGATAATGGTCGTGCGCTCGCGAGCGATTTTAAGAAAAAAATAGACGTTTCAAAGGTGAGATTTCAGCGTGGCTACGCGGTTATCGAAAAGGGTAGAGGCTATCTGAAGCTTGGCAATGGTATTTTGCGCAGTGACCAGGTTGGACTTAGCTACAATGGCACGCTTTATGACGCGGCAGGCCGTATTGATATGAATGGTACCTTTTTGCCTGCTTACGGCATAAACCGCCTGTTTGGAGAAATCCCGTTGGTTGGTGAGTTGCTTGGCAATGGACGCGACAAGGGATTGATCGGCATCACCTTCAACCTTTCAGGCAATGCCAAATCCCCGTCGCTCAACGTCAACCCGATTTCCCTGATTGCGCCGGGTATATTCAGGCAGATATTTGAGTTTAAGTAGAGCCTAGGTCGGCCGCACCAGTACGTGCTTTTTCTTGCCGAGCGAGACTTTGATAACACCATCGGATGTGATGTCTTGAGTTCCCAACAGGCGCTTTTCATCGCTGGCTAACTCATCATTTATGCGAACCGCACCACCCTGAATATGACGGCGAGCCTCGCCATTGCTGGCTGCAAGGCCCGCCTTTACTACTAAATTCAAAATTCCAATACCCCCGGAGAGTTCATCGCCGTTGATTTCAACCGATGGCAAATCGCTGGCGAAGCCGCCTTGTTCGAAGGTTTTGCGCGACGTTTCCGACGCTTCGTCCGCGGATTCACGACCATGAACAATGGCAGTGGCTTCCGTTGCTAAAATCTTCTTGGCCTCGTTGATTTCGTTGCCGCCAAGGCTTGCCAGTTTGGCTATTTCACTGAGAGAAAGGCGGGTGAAAACTTTGAGGAATTTGCCAACGTCAGCATCTTCTGTGTTGCGGAAATATTGCCAAAAGTCATAGGGGCTGAACAAATCACCATTAAGCCAGACAGCGCCTTTGGCCGTTTTACCCATTTTCGCACCGGATGATGTGGTTAGCAGCGGCGTCGTGAGGGCAAACAACTGCTCTTCGCCCATGCGGTGCGACAGGTCCACGCCGTTGATGATGTTGCCCCACTGGTCGGATCCACCCATTTGCAATGTCACACCATGGCGGCGGTTTAGCTCAACAAAATCATAACCTTGCATAATCATGTAATTGAATTCGAGGAACGACAGCGATTGTTCGCGGTCAAGGCGCACTTTTACAGAGTCAAAAGAAAGCATACGGTTGACCGAGAAAAAGCGACCAACATCGCGCAGGAAATCGACATATTTCAGCTGCATCAGCCAGTCGGCATTATTGACCATGATGGCATCGGTTTTGCCGTCGCCATACTTTAACATACGGCCAAATATTTTCTTGATGCCGCTGATGTTTTCGTTAATTTTCTCCACCGACAACAGCTGGCGCTGGTCATCACGGAATGACGGGTCGCCAACCATGGACGTGCCACCACCCATCAACGTAATGGGACGATGGCCGGTTTCTTGCAGCCAATGCAGTAGCGTAATGGTAATGAGATTGCCGATATGCAGGCTGGTTGCGGTAGCGTCGTAGCCAACGTAGCCTGTGACAATGCCTTCAGATGCCTTTTTATCTAGGGCATCTGGGTTTGATATCTGATGAATGAGGCCGCGTTCTTCGAGAACGTTGAGGAAATCAGACTTATAGGCGGACATGGCTTTAGCTTTCAGCGAAATGCTTGGAATTAGCAGTGGCGCGGCTTTAGCATTGAATAAAGCGAATCGACAAGCGGGACCATAATTTATGACATTGATGCGAGCGATTGGACTCATGAGCGGAACATCGATGGATGGCATTGACGTGGCGCTGATTGAGACTGATGGAGAAACCCATGTTGAGCGTGGTTCGGCTCATGAATATGCCTATGATTCAGCGTTTCGTGGGCGCTTAGCGCGGGGCTTGGTAGATGCGCTTGTGATTACGAAGCGGGATGAGCGACCTCTGGGCTTAGCGGAATTGGAAATAGAGCTTACCGGGCGCCATGCCGATGCTGTGCGGAAATTTCTCAATGAAAACAAACTTAAAACATCCGATATTGATATCATTGGCTTTCATGGCCAAACGGTATTGCATCGCCCGGAGCGTGGTTTGACTGTACAAATCGGGGATGGTCAGCGCCTTGCGGATGTGCTTGGCATTCCTGTGGTTTACGACATGCGGGCCAATGATATGATGCAAGGCGGGCAGGGTGCGCCTTTGGTTCCTGTTTATCATCAAGCACTTGCTGAGAATGCGAAACGCGACGGTAACTCAGTGGCATTCGTCAATATTGGCGGGATTTCCAACATCACGTTTTTACGCGGGAATGATGATCCAATCGCGTTTGATACCGGTCCCGGCAATGCACTGATTGACCAGTGGGTGATGGCGAATGCCGGTGTGCCTTATGATGATGGCGGGCTGATTGCTTCTGAGGGGGTGGTGGATGAGGCGATAGTTGACAGCTGTCTACTACTGCCATTCTTCGAAAAGAAACCACCTAAGTCATTGGATCGTAATGATTTTACGCCCGAATTGGTGGCTGGTTTGGAGCTATCTGATGGTGCACGCACGCTGGCGGCACTTACTGCGCGATCAATCTTAGCAGCCGCAAGGCATCTTCCGGAACAGCCTAAGCTTTGGATAATCTGTGGTGGTGGGCGCAAGAACCGGATGATTATGGAGGATCTTCAAAGCGGTGCCGCCAAGCACGGCGCAGCGGTTATCAGTGCGGAAGACGCGGATCTTGATGGCGGGGCGATGGAGGCAGAGGCTTGGGCCTATTTGGCTGTGCGTTCGCTGAAAGGATTGCCGCTGACCTTTCCAGAAACGACCGGCGTGAAAACGCCGGTCACGGGCGGTTTGTTAGCTAAACCAAAGACTTAGAGCGGCAGTCGTTCCAAAAAAACCGGAAGTGCCGCTCTAACTTTTTGTTTTGTCGCATTATTCTTAACCACCTGATGTTCCATCAGGCTTGAAAATGCTCTAACGCAGACGCTTCAATTGGCGCGGCTCTGGCTCGCCGCCAGCGAGGCGCATATCCAGATAGTCTGAACACTCTTGAATCAACTCGTCTTGCTGACCTTCAAAGAAATGGTTGGCGCCAATCATGGTCTTTTGGGTGATGATGATGCCCTTTTGGCTTTTCAGCTTATCGACCAAAACCTGCACATCCTTTGGCGGCGCAACCTTGTCTTGGTCGCCGTGAATGATGAGGCCGGAAGACGGGCAGGGCGCGAGGAAGGAAAAATCATAGGTGTTCGGCTGCGGCGCGACCGAGATAAAGCCTTCAATCTCCGGACGGCGCATCAAAAGCTGCATGCCGATCCACGATCCGAAGGAATAGCCGGCAATCCAGCAGGTCTTGGATTCCGGATGCAGCGACTGCACCCAGTCCAGCGCCTGCGCGGCGTCGGACAATTCGCCCGAACCATGGTCGAATTCGCCTTGGCTGCGGTCAATGCCGCGAAAATTGAAGCGCAAGGTGGTGAAGCCGCGCTGCTGGAACATGTAGAACAGGTCATAGACGATCTTATTGTTCATCGTGCCGCCGAATTGCGGATGTGGATGCAAGACCATCGCAATCGGTGCGCCCTTGTCCTTGGACGGCTGGTAGCGGCCTTGCAGGCGACCGGCGGGTCCGTTGAAAATCACTTCGGGCATGGTCACTCCAAAACTGTCAAAGGCCGATATGAAGG
>JANPBE010000043.1:0-1525 GCA_031430295.1 Phyllobacterium sp. | reverse complement strand
CTCCAGAGTCCGTCAGAATTGGGTGCTGCCACGTCGAAAACTTATGCAGCCCGCCGAGGGAGGCAATACGCTCCGCGCCGGGGCGCAGCATTAGATGATAGGTATTGCCAAGAATAACATCTGCTCCAAGACCGCGCACCTGGTCCATATACATGGCCTTGACGGTTCCAGCAGTCCCAACCGGCATAAAGGCTGGTGTACGGATTGTGCCGCGCGGCATTGTGATTTCGCCGCGCCGTGCACCGCCATCTTGCGCCAATAATTTGAAAGTGAACTGTGCGGTCATGTGTTTTGAAGGGCACTTGTGCCCTGCCCTTGTGGTAAAATCAGGCTGGTATCACCATAGGAGTAAAAACGATAGCCAGAGTGGATGGCATGAGCATATGCACGCTTCATGGTGTCATAGCCGCCAAGCGCCGAGACCAGCATAAACAATGTGGAACGCGGCAGATGAAAATTGGTCATGAGCCCGTCGATGAATTTGTATGAGTAGCCCGGCGTGATGAAAATATCCGTCGCGCCAGACCATTCGTTTAGCGTGCCGTCGTCGTTTGCTGCGCTTTCAAGTAATCGAAGCGATGTGGTTCCGACAGCGATTATGCGCCGACCTTCCGCCTTTGCTTTATTTAGGCGGGCAGCGACAGCAGCGCTAACCTGCCCGATCTCGTGGTGCATTTTGTGGTCTTTGGTGTCGTCCACTTTCACCGGCAAAAATGTGCCCGCCCCGACATGCAGCGTTACAAAGTGTCGCTCAATGCCCTTGGCATCCAAAGTAGCGAAAAGTTCAGGTGTGAAATGCAGGCCAGCCGTTGGCGCGGCGACAGCGCCTTCTTCTCGGGCGTAAATCGTCTGGTAGTCTGTCAAATCATGCGCATCGTCGCCGCGCTTTGCAGCGATATAAGGCGGGATAGGAATATGGCCAACGGCGCGGATGGCATCGTCCAGAACGGGACCGGCAAAATCAAACCGCATCAGCGCTTCACCGCCATCAGTTTTTTCCATGACCGTTGCGTCGAGCTGTCCCAGCATACACGCGCCTTCGTCATGACCGAACCGGATACGATCGCCCGTCTTCATGCGCTTGGCTGGACGCAAGAAAGCGCGCCATTCGCTGGCGCTTGTCCGCATATGCAAAGTCGCCTCGACGCGCGCAAAATTACCATCGCGCTCGCGAAGTCCGAATAACTGCGCGGGTATCACCTTGGTATCGTTGAAGACTAGTACATCGTCGGAGCGAAGAAGATTTGGCAAATCAGCCACGGTCGCATCAGAAATCACCTCGCCTGAAATCACCAGCAACTTTGCACTTTCGCGTGGCTCCGCTGGCCGCAACGCGATACGCTCTTCCGGAAGCTCAAAATCGAAATCAGATACGCGCATTTATATTTATCCGGCAAAACAGAGAAAACCTGCCGCGGCAATACCACGACAGGCCAATCAACGCTGTTTGACAAACAGCAGAAACTTACGCGTCTGCAGCAACTTTGGCGCTGACGATTGAATCCGGATCAGACACTGGCTCGCC
>JANPBE010000042.1:0-1659 GCA_031430295.1 Phyllobacterium sp. | reverse complement strand
TGGCTCGACGGCATAATTCAATTACTCAGCAGCAGGCGCTTCTTCAGCGGCAACTTCGGCTGGAGCTTCTGCAGCGGCCTTTGCGGCTGCGGCTTCCTCTGCGGCAGCGGCCTTTGCGGCAGTGGCAGCTTCAGCAGCAGCAGCTTTTTCAGCCTCGGCGGCGGCAATCTTCGCAGCCTTTTCAGCTTCGGCAGCGGCAACAGCATCAGCGGCCTTCTTTTCAGCCATTGCAATACGTTCCTTGGCCTTTGTGCCAAGTTCTGCCTTCGTCGGGTTGTTGCGGGCATCGCGTGTGGCGTGGCCAGCTTCGGCAAGGAAGCGCAATACGCGGTCTGTTGGCTGCGCGCCCTTGGCAATCCATTCCTTTGCCTTGTCGCCATCAATGGCTACGCGGCCTGCATCGCCCTTGGCGAGCATTGGATCCCACTTGCCGAGTGTTTCGATGAAGCGGCCATCGCGCGGGGCGCGGGCATCAGCCACAACGATGTGGTAGTAAGGGCGCTTTTTGGAGCCTGCACGGGCGAGGCGGATTTTAAGAGACATGGTATTTTCCTTTAGTTTTATGAGTTGGATTTCGTCGCGGCTGTTTCAGCCTTGATTTGTTCGTGGTGGCGGATGACTTCGTGGATGATGAAGTTCAAAAACTTCTCCGCAAAATCGGGGTCAAGATGAGCATCGTGCGCGAGTTGGCGCAGGCGCTCTATCTGGATTTTTTCACGCGCGGGGTCCGCCGGTGGCAGGCCATGCGTGGCTTTCAAAATACCGACTTCCTTGGTGCGCGCAAAGCGCTCCGCCAGCATGTGAATAAGGGCTGCATCGATGTTATCGATGGAGGCGCGAAGTGTTGCGAGGGTTTTTGAAGGTTCAGTGCTCATCGTCTCACTTCTTCCTCGGCAGGCCGGGCAGGCCGCCGCCTAAGCCTGGTAATTTTGGACCGCCCAAACCTGGCAAGCCACCGCCGCCAAGACCTGGCAATTTTGGCATACCGCCGCCACCAAGGCCCATTTGTTCGGCTTGGCGTTGCAGCTGCTCAAGCTGCTTGGGGTCCATGTTGGAAAGGTCTGGCATACCGCCGCCCATCATGCCGCCGAGGCCCATTTTATTGGCAAGGCCGCCCATCATGTTTTTCATCAGGCCGCCGCCTTTGCCGCCCTTCATGGCTTTCATCATATCAGCCATTTGGCGGTGCATTTTGAGAAGCTTGTTGATTTCGGCGGCGTCTGTGCCGGAGCCTTTGGCGATGCGCTGTTTGCGCGAATGTTTGAGCATATCCGGATTGGCGCGTTCGGCCTTGGTCATGGATGAGACGATGGCGATCTGGCGATCAAAGGTTTTGTCTGTGAGGCCGGCATTGGCCATCTGGTCCTTCATTTTGCCCATGCCGGGCATCATGCTCATCATGCCGCCCATACCGCCCATTTTTTTCATCTGGCGAAGCTGGTCGGCAAGATCATCGAGATCGAATTTGCCTTCCTGCATTTTTTTCGCCATGGCGGCGGCTTTTTCGTGGTCGATATTTTCAGCAGCCTTTTCGACCAATGAAATAATATCGCCCATGCCCAAAATACGGTCGGCAATACGCTTGGGATAAAACTCCTCCAGCGCATCCATCTTTTCGCCAACGCCGATAAGCTTGATGGGCTTGCCGGTGACCGCGCG
>JANPBE010000041.1:0-10002 GCA_031430295.1 Phyllobacterium sp. | reverse complement strand
GTGGATTTTCTGCCCAAGGTAAAAGTCGAAGCCGCAATCAAGGATATGGCAAAAGCCCATCCTGATGTGAACTTTTCAAACGTTGACGATAACGTCAGCTACACGCGCGGTAACTTTGAGGCCGCAATGAGCTCGCTTGTTGAAGGCGCATTGCTGTCCGTCGTGGTAGTGTTTCTGTTCCTGCGCGACTGGCGCGCCACGCTGATATCCGCAACGGCGCTGCCGCTTTCCGCAATACCGACATTCTGGGTTATTCACCAAATCGGCTTTTCACTTAACCTCGTTTCATTGCTCGGCATCACCCTAGTCGTGGGCGTTCTGGTAGATGACGCCATCGTGGAAATCGAAAACATTGTCCGCCACATCCATATGGGCAAAACCCCATATCGCGCGGCAATGGAGGCGGCAGATGAAATCGGCTTGGCGGTTATTGCCATTTCGATCACGATCATTGCCATCTTCACGCCCGTCTCCTTTATGAGCGGTGTTGCGGGGCAATATTTCAAACAGTTCGGCGTCACGGTGGCCGTGGCAGTATTTTTCTCGCTGCTTGTTGCCCGGTTGATAACGCCGATGATGGCCGCCTATATGCTGCGCGTTCCCAAAGCCCACGTTGAAAACGACGGCTTCATCATGCGCTCCTATTTGAGCCTGTTGAAATATTCCGTGCGCTTCCGCTGGATTACCTTGGTGCTAGGCATTGGCTTTTTCATTGGCTCGATTAAGGCTGTCGGCCTGTTGCCTTCTGGCTTCATTCCAAAGGTTGATGTGGCGCGCGTTATCACCAGCATTGAGCTACCACCGGGCTCCAAGCTTGAGGAAACCCGCACGGTAACGGATGCTGCCGTTAAAGCGGTGAAAGAGCTCAAAGAGGTTAAAAGCGTTTATGTGATTGGCGGCGTTTCGCCAAAGGGCGAAACTGAGCCGCGCCGCGCAACAATGATTGTTGAGCTTTTCCATAAATCCCTGCGCGACATCAAGCAAAAAGAGCTTGAGCCGATGATTATTGATAAGCTTGCACAAATTCCAGACATGAAAGCCTACTTCCTCAATGATCGCGGTGCCCGTGCACTCGAACTTGGTGTGATGGGTTCGGACCCTCAGGCATTGTCGGATAACGCCCGCAAAATACAAAGCGAGATGGCATCAACTGGCAAATATCTGGCTATTACGTCCAACGCGGCTCTTGATCGTCCGGAGATTATTGTCGAACCTAATGAGGCACGGCTTGCCGAGTTAGGGCTGACTACGGCGTCAATCTCCGAGACTTTGCGTGTCGCCACCATGGGCGATATTGATGAGAACTTAGCCAAATACACTGTTGGTGACCGCCAAATTCCAATCCGTGTCCGTGTACCACTTGATGCGCGTGCCGATATAGACACGCTTGCTGCCTTGCCAGTGCCAACCGCCAAAGGCTTTGTTGTACCGTTATCGTCGCTGGCGACATTGCGTTTCGGGCAGGGGCCATCGGTCATTGACCGCTTTAACCGAGAACGCCGCGTCGTCATTGGCGCGGATATGGCGGGTAAAGCCGAAATTGGTGAAGGCCTCCAAACCATCCATGAGCTACCCGCCACAAAGGCCCTGCCATCAACCGTGCGTATCCAAGAAACTGGTGATGCGGAAGTTATGGGCGAAGTGTTCGCCGGTTTTGCGTCAGCAATGTCGATGGGTATTACCCTTGTATTTGTGGTGTTGATTTTGCTGTTTGGCTCAATCTTCCACGCGTTTACGATTCTGCTGTCCTTGCCACTGGCAATCGGCGGCGTGGTGGCCGCGCTGTATATTACCGGGCAAGCGATATCGATGCCTGTCGTAATCGGCATTTTGATGTTGATGGGCATTGTGACCAAGAACGCCATTATGTTGGTGGATTTTGCAGTTGAACGCGTAAAGCATGGCATGACCCGCACGGCAGCCATTTTTGACTCTGGTGCAAAGCGTGCGCGGCCAATCGTTATGACCACCATCGCCATGTCGGCAGGCATGTTGCCAGCAGCATTAGCACTTGGGGACGGCGGCGAATTCCGCGCCCCAATGGCGATTGCCGTGATTGGTGGTCTGCTAGTATCGACTGTGCTGTCGCTGTTGTTCGTACCGGCAGTCTATACGATTATGGATGATGTGGCGCGTGGCACAAGCTGGTTGATCCGCAAACTGCTTAATCCGAACAAATCGGACGAAGTGGAAATCGGCCATGTCACGGCAGGTCACGGTATGACAGCTAACAATGATGCAGGTATTGCACCACAGCAAATAGCGGCAGAGTGATTTAATTCGGGGACAGTTTACTTTTAGCGCCGTTCCGCTGTCTAACCATTGAGACGGAGTTGGACGCTAAAAGTAAACTGTCCCCGAATTAACTACAGGCTCCGGTCCTGCCACACTTCCTCATGTATGAGCGAGGCCAGCGGCAGCTTTTGCCGCCAGGATTTCACTTGAAGTTCCGGCTCGGCATACAGCTCATCCACATAGCCGATGCACAAGTAGGCGATGATCTCAAGCTTGTCCGGCAGGTTCAAAAGCGCCCGCATTTCCGCGTCATGGAATATGCTGACCCAGCCCACGCCGATCCCTTCCGCCCGCGCAGCCAACCACAGATTTTGTACCGCGCAGACCGCCGAATAGAGGTCCATCATCGGATTATGCGTCTTGCCCAAAATCACCGCGCCACCGCGTGTCCGGTCACAAGTGACGCAAATATTGATGGGCGCTTTGCGAATTCCCTCAAGTTTCAATGATTTGTAGGTCGCTTGTCGCTCGCCCGAAAACATGCCTGCGGCCTCGTCATTAGCCTTGGAGAACGCCTGCCAGACTTGGCCCCGCCTAGCGGCATCGCGTATCACGATAAAATCCCACGGCTGCATAAAGCCTACCGATGGCGCGTGGTGCGCGGCCTCTAATAGCCGCTGCAGCACATCGTCAGCGATTGGCCGGTCAGTAAACTGGTCACGCACATCGCGGCGTGTTTCGATGGCGCGATAGACGGCCGCACGATCATCGGCGTTAAAGGGAGCGGCAGCAATAAGGTGTGGACTGGACATAATTTTCCCAAACAAAAGCGACACCAATCGCGCCGTCCATACGCGAAAAGCTAGTCACATCTGGCCGGTCTTCTGACTTCGGTTCATCCGGTCATTCAGCCTTCCCGAATTGCTTCAGTGGCTTGGGTTTGACCCCCACGAACAACCGTCCCCGTTACAGCGTTGGGCACGTTCCGGAATTGACACCGGATTCCCGATTCTCCCTATTTGCATAAGGCACCAGATAAAAACAGCAAAGCAATTTGAGACGCCGACATCAAGCGCTAATTGCGCTGTTTTCTGTCTTCGTTCAGCTCCCAAACCGTATGCGCTACCAAAGCGATAAGAAGTATGCCGCCGCCGACGAGTGCTTGGTTTGTTGGCACATCGTTGAAGATAATCCACACCCAAATCGGCGCGAGTATTGTCTCCAGTAGATAGAACATTGCCACTTCGGGGCCAGACACAAATTTTGGCGCCAGCGACAAGCAGAAGAAGGCCGTGGTGGTGACAAATGTGCCGTTGAAAATAATCCATCCGGGCGCATTGGCATGAATGCCGCCTTGCGAAATCACAAACCATGCCGCTACGACAAGAGGCACGGCAGCGCTAATCAGGCCGGTGAAACCCATATCCTTGCCGCTGGCACGGGAAATCGTGATCGAAAGCGAAATCGTCACTGTCGCCAAAATCGCAGCGACATCGCCCCAGATATGTCCACCCGACAAGCCTTCCTGCACGATGATAAACACGCCGATAGTCATAACGATCATAGCAAGAAATGTCGCTGGCTTTGGTTTTTCGCCGAGCATAACCCAACCGAGCAAGGCGCTAAACATCGGATTGAAGGCGAGGATGAACACCAGATTTGCAGTTGGCGTTGTGAACACTGCCGCAAAGAAGAACACCGAAGATAGGCCATAAAGTATGGTAACAATCAGCCCGTCCCAGCCGGGAATAAGTACAAGTCTTTTGCCGGTATAAGCGCGGGCCACTAACCAAACAACTGCGGTGACGCCAAGCACCGCCAGCGAGCGCAAAAACTGCACGCTCCACACATCGCCATCAGTAAGCTTGACAAGCGGAATATCAAAGCTAACGGCCAAGCCGCCAAGCACGCCTAGAGACAGGCCTTTTCTGCGTTCCGCAGCGCCAATTTGCAAATCATAAACTCCGGTTTATAGCGTGGGACGCTTAGCGTTGGGGCTGTAACATTGCCAGCCTGCCGGCCCCAAATGCTCCTGTGGGAAGAAGCGCGTCTTGTAGTCCATCTTGGCGGAGCCCGCCACCCAATAGCCAAGATAAAGATGCGGCTGGCCAGCAAGCCGCGCCCGCTCGATATGGTCCAAAATCATATAGGTACCAAGCGATCGCCTTTCGATTTCCGGATCGTAAAACGCGTACACCATCGAAAGCCCGTCGCCCATTGTATCGGTAAGGGAAACTGCAAGCAGATTGCCAACACCCGTTCCCGTCATAAAACTATCCGGTCCGCGCCTGCGATATTCAATAATTTTGGTGCGGGCGTGGGTGTCTTCCACCATCATCGCATAGTCCATCACGGACATATCCGCCATGCCACCATCGCCGTGGCGGGCATCAAGATACTTGCGAAATAGCGAAAACTGCTCGCTCGATGGCTCGGCCTTGTATTCCTTAGCGATAAGGTCAGTGTTGCGCCGCCAGATACGTTCCATGCTGTCTGTGCGCTGAAATTCCTGCGCCAGTACACGAATTGAAACGCAGGAGCGACAGGTCTCGCAAGCCGGACGATAAGCGATATTCTGCGAGCGACGAAACCCGCCTTGCGTCAATAGATCGTTCAGATCAGCCGCGCGGTTGCCAATTAGATGCGTAAACACCTTACGCTCCATCCGCCCCTTCAAATAGGGGCAGGGCTGCGGCGCTGTCAGATAAAATTGCGGCGTGGATGTCGGATGGTGATTCATGGCTCGCACAAATGTTGAGGTGCCAAGTGTTTACGCGATAATGGAAAATTTCAAGTCAATATTCTCATAAAGTGATATTTACTGCCTTAAATTTCATCACGGATCCAATAACCAACGCCCGGCTCGCTGATAATGATCTGAGGATCAGCAGTGTTAATCTCCAATTTGCGCCGCAGTTGTCCGACGAAGACGCGCAAATATTGTGCGTCCTGCGCGTGAGCTGGTCCCCAAACGGAGGTCAGTAACTGTCGTTGGGTTATGACCTTACCCTTATTTTGCAACAGCATCGCCAGCAGTTCAAACTCCTTAGGCGTAAGTTTGATAGGCTCACCACTGCGCGTTACACTGTGTTTTGCAACATCCAGTGATACGGGGCCGACGGCAAAAAGTGTTTGCGTTGATACAGGTGTGTCGCCCTTATGATCCTGACGCAGCGCCACGCGGATGCGTGCCAGAAGTTCACCGATGCCAAATGGCTTGGCCACATAGTCATTTGCACCAAGGTCCAATACGTCAATTTTCTCGCGTTCATCATCGCGCGCGGAAAGAATAATGACCGGCACCTGTGACCACAATCGCAGCTTTGATATAACAGCCTTGCCATCCAAATCCGGCAGGCCAAGGTCGAGTATAATAAGATCTGGTATAAGCGCCGACGCTTGGCGCAGCCCGTCGGTGCCGTCAGCGGCGGCCAATGTCTCGTAGCCCGCAGCTTCCAGCCCGTGCTTTAAGAATGTCCGTATCTGAGGCTCATCGTCGACAATAAGAATGCGCTTCGGGCGGTTCATCGCGTCGCTCCTTGTGCGGTAAACGTCTTGCCTATTGCAGGCAAGCGCAAGACCATCGTAGTCCCCGTTTTGCCGCTCGCTTGCATCGCAATCTCGATACTGCCGCTCATCGCTTCGATAACACCTTTGACAATTGCCAACCCTAGCCCCGCGCCGCTCTGTCCTGAAAGGCTCGGTTTGCCGCTATAGAATTTATCAAACACGCGCGCCCGGTCCGCGGCAGATATGCCAATACCATGGTCAATTATCTGCACCTCAACATCCCCCGCAACCATGCCTACCTTGATAGCAATCACGCTTTTTATGGGAGAAAATTTGGTAGCGTTCTCCAGCAGATTAAAGACGGCTTGGCTGAACAACACGCGGTCACCGATAAATGATGTGACCGCCCCCTCAATTCTCATCTCATATTTCCTCTTGGGAAAACTAAGTTGAATGGCTGCGATGCTCTCTTTCAACGCGGTGATTGGCTCAACTACATCCGTCCGTATTTGCAGGCCAGATTGCAGCTTGGTCATGTTCAAAAGATTGGCCACGAGCTGCGAAAGCCGCCGTGTCTCATCCTCAATGCCCGCTAGCAATTCACGCTGCGCCGCCTTCGGCATCTTGGACCCAAACTCCCGCAAGCTAGTCACCGAGCCAAGAATGGAGGCAAGCGGCGTGCGTAAATCATGGCTGACAGATGAGAGCAAAGTCGAGCGCAGGCGTTCTTCCTTTGCAATGGCATCCGCACCATCTTTCGCACCGGAAAGCCGGATGCGCTCAACAGTCAGCGCCGCCTGTCCCATCATCGTATGCAGCGTGCTTTCCGCGTCGCTTGATGCTGCACGATTGCCACCGAAGGGAGCCAAGGCAAGAAGGCAATCCGGCAAAATGGACTTGTCGATAAAGCGATATTCAAATCGCGCGCTAGGCCATCCCGGTGCAGCAGCGGTCATATCTTGGTTGGTGCGAAATGCTTTCTCCGCCAAGTTTAATTCTATTTCATCCGGTTCAAGCGATGGCTGCGCAGCATACTCTATGGTCGGCATATCGGCGATATTGCGCACCAATGCAGCTGGGCCTTGGACCGCCTTCGATGCCTGATTGGTCAGCGCGCTCAGAACTTCCAGTTCAGTTTTTGCGTCCGTTAAAAGCCGCGAAAATTCCGACAAGTTGGAAAGCATAAAGGCACGGCGTCTGGCGCGGCTTAACTGCTCACGCAGTCGCCCCGCCATGGTTCCTGAAATACTGGCCACAACGAGGAACACCCCAAGTGAAAAGAATTCCTCCTGTTCCGTGATCGCAAATGTATAACGCGGCTCGATGAAAAAATAATTCAATGCTAAAAACGCACATACTGCGCTCAATACACCAGCTCTCAGCCCCGAGAATGAAGCGCTGGCAACAACAGCAGCCATAAAGACCAGCGCCACTCCACGCGTGCCAATCCACCGCTCAAGCAAAGCGCCAATGAGAATGGCAAGTGGCACAACAAGCACCGCCAGCACCCAGTTCGGCACTGTCGGTTCATAGTTGTCAGTAGGGTTTTCGAACATATCCATAGCCAACAATAGCCGCGCAAACTGCCCCGCTTGCAAGCGCCCTGCGGCGCAAATTTATCGATAAGTACCAATCTTTACGCAATCCTTATACGAAAGCCGATATTCCGCCTCGCATCCTTATGCGTCCAAGCGCTTTGCTATGACCAACATAAGTAAGGTCTGCATAAGGATTGATATCGAAATGGCAATTGTTGAACTAACTGAAGCGCCGCCGCAAACTACCGATAGCGGCCACTCTGCGGGGTTCTGGGGCCTGATGATCGGCTCTGTCGGCGTAGTGTATGGAGACATTGGCACAAGCCCGCTGTATGCCCTTCGCGAAGGCGTGTTGGCAGCCAGTGGTGGCAACGCTGTAAATCCAGACAGCGTTATTGGCATCCTGTCTTTGATGCTCTGGTCACTCATTATTATAGTCACGCTAAAATACGTATTCATCTTGCTGCGCGCTGACAATGAGGGCGAGGGCGGCATTCTATCACTTTACGCACTTGCCTCCCGCGCGCTGGGTCGTTCCGCTCCCTTGCTGTTTTTATGCGGAGCGGCAGGCGCCGCGTTGTTTTATGGTGATGCGCTCATCACGCCAGCGCTTTCAGTATTGTCAGCGGTCGAGGGTTTGAAGCTCGTCACCTCCGCGCTTGACCCTTATGTCTTGCCACTGACAATCGTCATTATTTTTGGCCTGTTCTTTGTGCAAAGCCAAGGCACAGGCGCAGTGTCAAAACTATTTGGCCCACTCACATTGGTCTGGTTTGTCGTCATGGCAATCGGCGGTGGTATACATATTTTTGATCATCCGAGCGTGCTCGTTGCCTTCAATCCAGTCCATGCCGTTACCTTCATTGCCACTCACGGCACGATTGGTCTTATAGCCCTTGGCGCTGTATTTTTGACAGTGACTGGCGCAGAAGCGCTTTATGCCGACCTTGGCCATTTTGGCCGCAAGCCAATTCAGTTCGCGTGGATGTTCATTGTCTTTCCATCGCTGGCCATCAATTATTTGGGGCAGGGCGCATTGGTTATCGCAAATCCGGCGGCGCTAGAAAACCCGTTTTTCTTGCTCTACCCTGACTGGGCTTTGTTACCTGTGGTTATCCTCGCGACCATCGCCACCATCATTGCCAGCCAAGCGGTAATCTCAGGCGCCTTCTCGCTGACCCAGCAAGCCATCCAATTGCGCATCCTGCCGCGCATGGAAATCCGCCATACATCGGTGGATCAAAAGGGCCAAATATATATGCCGCAGATCAATGCCATGTTGCTGTTTGGCGTGTTGGTACTGGTCATGCTTTTCGGCTCGTCATCAAGCTTGGCAACCGCTTACGGCATCTCCGTCACCGGCACGATGGTCGTGACGGCCGTGCTCGCCTTTATCGTCGTTTGGAAATATTGGCGCTGGCCGCTGTGGGCCGCTGTCGCGCTGATGTTTCCGTTCTTTGTCATTGATCTGGTTTTTCTAGGAGCCAATATGATGAAAATTCTCTCCGGTGGCTATGTGCCTCTATTGTTCGCCGCTGTCGTTATGCTGGTGATGTACACGTGGGTGCGCGGCACGACGCTTCTCCAAGCCAAGTCGCGGCGCACCGATATGCCACTAATGACGATGATCGAAATCTTGGAGAAGAAGCCACCGGTGCGCGTGCCCGGAACGGCGGTGTTCTTGACATCCGATCCGGAAACGACACCCGTCTCGCTGATGCATTCGCTCAAGCATTACAAAGTCTTGCATGATTCCAATGTGATCTTGACCGTAAAAACATCCGATGCGCCGCGCGTAGCAGATCGTGAGCGCGTGACTATGGAGCGCCTTTCAGATGGATTTATGAAAGTGACCATGATGTTTGGATATATGGAAGAACCAAATGTGCCGCGCGCGCTTGGTCTATGCCGTCAGCTCGGCTGGAAGTTCGATATCATGTCAACATCATTCTTCGTCTCGCGCCGCTCGCTGCGCCCCTCTGCCAAGAGCGATATGCCGATGTGGCAGGACAGGCTGTTCATCATGCTGGCGCGCAACGCCAGCGATGCGACCGACTACTTCCACATCCCGACTGGCCGCGTGGTAGAAATCGGGACGCAGATTACGATCTAGAGCATTTTCCAGTTTGATGGGACATCAAACGGTTAAGAATAATGCGACAAATCGAAAAACCCATTAGTATGAACCACGGCGCACGATTGTCCCGGTCAGGATGTCGTGCACCGTGCGTTTGCGATCTGTAAACAGCGTAGCAAGCAGCACGAAGGGTGTGAGCACAACATTGCACGCCCAGAAAAGAAAAGAATGTGCGGCGGCGGTAACGAAATCCAGCGGCTTGCCGTCAAGTTGTTCGACGTGAATATCCATAATGCGCATTCCCACAGTCGCCTGCGCGCGGCTGCCCATTGTTAGGCCTGAGTACGTTAGCGCCAAAGCTGGTATCATAATGCCATAGAGCAAAAAGCCGAGACCCAGCGTCGCCACGCCAAGAACAAAAACCATCAGCCCGACAGGAATGCAAAGCAAAGCGATGATGCCAAGATCCATCGCCGCCGCCATCATGCGCCGAGAGCGGACACCTTCAAACGCCCTGTATTCGTCACGGGCTGGTTGGGAGGATGTCTCATGGTCAATCACTGTCATCACATTGTCTCCAATTATTTGGACACTTCGAACGTGGTTACGCAAAGCAGTGTTTGCAATGGCGCAAAAGAAAAT
>JANPBE010000040.1:0-1064 GCA_031430295.1 Phyllobacterium sp. | reverse complement strand
AGTAGGTGTAGCTGATCAGGTTGGTGTCGAACGGACCGTAGCCGCCGGCATAACCGTCATTGATCACGTTACCGGCATAGCCAGTGAAGGTCGTGAACATTGATTCGTCTTTACCAATGCGCAGGCCACCGAGTTCGATGTAAGCGAAGTTCAAGGAAGAAGAGTTTGAACCTTCGTCACCGATACCATCTGTACCGAAGTTGAAGCGTGTTTCAGCATAAGTACGCAATGTACCGAGTTCTGTTTCAGCAGCTGTAGAAACCTGAAGGGACAAACGAGCGTTCTTCGCCCATGAATCGCCACGGAGTGGGCCGGCGCCGTCACGGTCAAAACCCTTGTTCTTACCGAAGCTCATGTCGTAACGTACGTAACCGCCGATTTTCAGGCATGTTTCTGTGCCTGGGATGTAAAAGAAGCCTGCGCCGTATGCATCGCAAACGCGAACGTATTCTACAGCTTCTGGCTCTGCAACAACGGCATCAGCAGCGCGAGCGCCTGAAACAGCAACGAGGGCTGCAGCTGAACCGATAAGAAGGCTCTTAATGTTCATTTGGTATCTCCAGTTTGATGGCGGGCTGGACCATACTGTTAACCAGCTTTGCCCCGTCCCCGTTAATTGAAAGAGTGCCGCTTTCGCTTCGTCCCTCTGCTCGGACAATACGAATGCTCACCGCATATGCAACGCCCAAATCAGGAATGAGGCACAATCCGCACCTGTTGATGTGGACATGTTGCAAAAACGCAACGATTTTATTCACACCTTGGTAAGAATTACTAACGGCGGCTAATGAATAAGGCTGGATTGTGGCGAAATGACTTGATTGGGACAGGATTTCGGCGATTCGGTGCAGCCAAGGTGCCCCGCGGCGCTTGTTAGCCGCCATAATTGATTCCTCCCCTGTTCACCGTGGCCGGTATTTCCAGTTTTCACCGCCAGCTTATGGCAAAAATAGCAGATGTGGGGTTGGCCATTACCTATCGAAAACAATCCATGGCGCTGTCGAAGTTGATTTAGATCTCATCGCCTGCGGTAAGTAATTGGTGCTTTGTAGGGTCAGCCAATG
>JANPBE010000039.1:0-2672 GCA_031430295.1 Phyllobacterium sp. | reverse complement strand
ACCGTGCGGTTCTGGTCATTACGCATTATCAGCGCTTGCTCGACCATATCGTGCCGGACACTGTGCATGTGCTGTATAAGGGCCAAGTGATTAAGAGCGGCGACAAATCGCTGGCGCTGCATTTGGAAGCCAATGGCTATGCAGACGTGATCGAAGAGGCGGCGTGAGGTGGGTGAAATGAACATTCACATTAACCCGCCGCGCACGCAGACCGTGGCTGAAACGGCGCTCAACGAGCTGTATGTTTCCAAGATGAGCGCACTGCCGGGAAACCCGCAAGTGACACGCGCGCGGGACGAGGCGATTGACGCGTTGCGCACCAATGGCCTGCCGACACGGCGCATTGAAAGCTGGCACTACACGGATTTGCGCAATCTGCTGCGTAGCGTGCCTCAAGGTTCGGAAGTTTCGCTAGACCCTCTGGAGGCGCTGGCTAATGGCTCGCATGTGCTGCGGATCGTGGATGGCGCGGCGGAGACTGGCAAAATTGCTGGCGCTACAGTCACAAGCATTTCGGCCAAGCTGGAGGATGGCACGTTTGCCCGTGCGCTGGTGGCGCGTGGCAGCGATGACACGATTGGGCAGATCAATAGTGGTTTGGTGAGTGATGGCTATCATGTTGCCATTCCCGATGACGCGGTGATTGAAGCGCCTGTGGAAATTCAGGTGATTGCGGGGCAGGCCTCGCATACGCGGCTTGCCATCAATGCTGGCAAGGGTTCCAAGGCGACATTCATTGAACGCCATGTGGGCGGCGATGCGTTTGTCTCGGCTATCACCACTATGGTGGTGGAAGACGGCGCGGACATGACGCTGATTATCGACCAGGAGCGTGGTGCTGGCGCTGTGCATCTTGGCCAGTTTAATGCCCATGTTGGCGTTGGTTCCAAGCTGACGCTGTTTGTTTTGAATGCCGGTTCCAAGCTGGTGCGCCAGGAAGTGCATGTTGATGTGAAGGGCGATGCGGCGGATTTCAAGCTGCGCGCGGTGAACCTGATTGGTGGCGAGGCGCACATAGATGTGACCATGACGCTGGTGCATGATGCATTGGGTTCCACTTCCACGGAAGTAATCCGCAATGTGGTGACAGGCAAAGGCAAGGGTGTTTTCCAAGGCCAAATTCGTGTGGCTCCCGGTGCGCAAAAAACTGATGCCAAGATGGCCTGCAACACGTTGTTGCTTTCGGACGAGGGCGAGTTTTCGGCCAAGCCTGAGCTGGAGATTTTTGCGGATGATGTGCAATGCGGCCACGGCGCGACGGTGCGCGAAGTGGAAGGCCAGCATTTGTTCTATCTGATGGCACGCGGCATCCCGGAAAATCTGGCACGCGGGCTGTTGGTGAAGGCCTTTGTTGCGGAGATTATTGAAGAACTGGAAAACGAACATTTGGTGGAGGCGCTCGAAGGGCGGCTGGCCACTTGGTTGGAGGCAAATGATTAATGACTAACACTATCAATAGCTTGTCTTATGATATTGACGCTGTGCGCAAGGATTTCCCGATCCTATCGCGCACCGTCTATGGCAAGCCGCTGGTTCATCTTGATAATGGCGCATCCGCGCAGAAGCCGCAGGTGGTGATTGACACCATCAGCAATGCCTACTCAAACGAATATGCCAATGTGCATCGGGGCCTGCATTTTCTCTCCAATGCCGCTACGGATGCGTATGAAAACGCGCGCGAGATTGTGCGCAAGTTTATCAATGCAGGCAAAATTGAAGAGGTGATTTTCACCAAGTCCACTACCGAGGCGATCAATACGGTTGCCTATGGGTGGGGGATGCCGAACATTGGCGCGGATGATGAGATTGTGTTGTCGATTATGGAGCATCATTCCAACATCGTGCCGTGGCATTTCATCCGCGAGCGGCAGGGCGCGAAGCTGGTGTGGGTGCCGATTGATGATGACGGCGTATTACACATTGAGGACTTTGTGAAATGCCTGACCCCGCGCACCAAGCTGGTGGCGATTACACACATGTCCAACGCGCTGGGCACTGTGGTTCCGGTCAAAGAGATGATCCGCATTGCCCATGAGCGCGGCATTAAGGTGCTGGTGGATGGCAGCCAGTCGGCCGTGCACATGCCGGTGGACGTGCAAGATATGGATGCTGATTTCTTTGTCATGACCGGCCACAAGCTATACGGGCCAAGCGGCATTGGCGTGCTTTACGGCAAGGAAGCGCTGCTGAATTCGATGCGGCCGTTTCTTGGCGGCGGCGAGATGATCCGCGATGTGACGATGGACAACGTGACCTATGGCGACGCGCCGCACCGCTTTGAAGCGGGCACGCCGCCGATAGTGCAGGCCATCGGACTGGGCGCGGCGCTGAATTATATGGACAGCGTGGGACGTGATAAAATTGCAGCGCATGAGGAAACCTTGCGGGCTTATGCGCACAAGAAGCTTTCGGCGATTAACTCGTTGCGAATTTATGGTAATGCGCCGGGCAAGGGGGCAATCGTGTCATTTGCGCTGGAAGGCATTCACGCGCATGATGTTTCGATGGTGATTGACCGTTCAGGCGTTGCCGTGCGGGCTGGTACGCATTGTGCACAGCCTTTGATGCAACGCTTTGGTGTGACATCCACCTGCCGTGCCTCGTTTGGCATGTATACCACGATACAGGAAATTGATGTGCTTGCAGAAGCACTGGAAAAGGCGCGGGCGTTT
>JANPBE010000038.1:0-1306 GCA_031430295.1 Phyllobacterium sp. | reverse complement strand
GATCATCGTCGCCTACCATGCCGCTTAAAACATTTGCAGCGTCATTTCCCTTGATAGTATTAGCAAGACTGTTACCCGTTGCATTCACTGCGTTAGTGCCGGTCAGTGTGAGTTTCTCAATAAGATTGCCAAGAGTGTAGGAAATTGTGCTCTCAACGGTATCAGTGCCGCCATCGTCAACGCCCTGCCCTGCACTTTCCTCGCTTATGATGTCACCGAAACTATCCACTCTGTAGATGTCATCCCCAGAGCCGCCAAACATAGCGTCAGAGCCGGTGCCGCCGTCAAGCAAATCAGCGCCTGCCCCGCCATTCAGCCGGTCATTCCCGTCTTTACCATAGAGCTTATCTTTGCCACCCAACCCGAATAATTGATTGGAATTAATATTGCCGGAAACAGTATCGTCCAAAGCGGCACCAATAATGTCAACCACCATCGGCGTGGCATCATCGTTGATGACAGTGGCACTTCCCTGATTATCTAAGACCAAAGCGTTGTAGCTGGGATTGAGCAGGTTCAGGTAAAATGTTTCATTTTGCTCGAAATTCACATCACTGTTGATTGTTACTGATATTGTTTGTGACGTCTGGCCAAGCGCAAAATTCAATGTGCCCATGGTGGCCAAGTAATCATTGCCAGCTACTGCGCTGCCATTGGCAGTCGCATAGTCAACACTGCAAGCGGCTGTGCCTGTGCGGCTCACAGTGAAAACCACTGTATGAGTGCCTGAATTACCTTCAACGATTGTCACATCATCAACGGATAAGGCATTCCCCACAGGTGCCACATCGTCATTGATAATGGTGCCGAGTGCCTGACTGTCTACAATGGTGGCTCCATTGCTGGCGTTGCTGAGGTTGACGAAAAAAGTCTCGTTTGGTTCGAAATACAAATCACCAATAATCGTCACAGTTACTGTCTGAGAAACTTGCCCATCGGCAAACACCAATGTGCCAGAGTTTGCCACATAGTCGCTACCGGCATAGGCTGTGCCATTGGCGGTGGCATAGTCAACGCTAAAAGCTGCCGTGCCCGTACGGCTCACAGTGAAGGTTACAGTGGTCGTGCCTGTATCGCCTTCCTGCACGGTCATGTCGTTGATTGAGATGTTTCCCACAGGCGGTGCAGCATCGTCATTGGTGATTGTGCCAACGCCCTGCCCGTCTACGATAATGCCGCCATTGCTGGGGTTCGCCAGATTGAGAAAGAAAGTCTCGTTCGGCTCAAAGGTCGTATCGCCGCTGATGGTAATGGTCACTGTCTGAGAAACTTGTCCATCGGCAAACACCAATGTTCCAGAGTTTAC
>JANPBE010000037.1:0-5167 GCA_031430295.1 Phyllobacterium sp. | reverse complement strand
GAGGCGCAGGCCTATTTCAATTCAGACGGCAAAGTCCAGTCCATCGAGATTGTTGCCAATGACCCGGACAAGACCGATGAGTTACGCCCTCAGGTCGAGGCCATTGCTGACCGCCAATTGATGTTGACCGACTGGAAACAGCGCAACACGACTTTCTTCTCCGCCCTGCAAGTGGAGCGCAATGTCATGTTTATGATCTTGACGCTGATTGTGCTCGTCGCCGCACTTAACATAGTTTCCGGCCTTATTATGCTCGTCAAAGATAAGGGTAGGGACATCGCCATCCTGCGCACCATGGGCGCGACGCGTGGCATGATCCTACGTATTTTCTTGATGACCGGTGCAGCTATCGGCGTATCGGGTACCATCGGCGGCGTGTTGCTCGGCTTTCTGATTGTGCTCAATGTAGAGCGCATCCGCCAGTTTTTCTCATGGCTGTCAGGCACGGTTATCTTCAATCCGGAACTCTATTTTCTTTCCACTTTGCCAGCCAAAATGAACCCCGGCGAGACCATCACAGTCATCCTCATGGCACTGGTTCTATCGTTTCTGGCCACTCTTTTCCCCGCATGGCGGGCTGCCAAGCTCGATCCCGTCGAAGCCTTGAGGTATGAATAATGGCCGCTGAAACCGTATTGCGCCTGAGCGGCGTCGGCCGCCGCTATCATCAGGGCGAGCGCGAGCTCATCATTCTCGATGATGCAAATTTTGAACTCCGCAAGGGCGAGATGGTAGCGCTCGTCGCGCCGTCCGGCGCTGGCAAGTCCACGCTGCTACATACTGCTGGCTTACTTGAACACCCTGATAGCGGCGAAGTCACCGTCAATGGCCGCGCCTCGTCAGGCCTTTCGGATGATGAGCGCACCGGCATGCGCCGCTCGGATATCGGCTTCGTCTATCAGTTTCACCATTTGCTGCCCGAGTTTACCGCGCTTGAAAACATCATGGTGCCACAGCTCATCAAGGGCCTCAGCAACACTGACGCCGAAGCGCGTGCACGCCAGCTGCTAGACTATATGAAAATCGGTCACCGCGCAGATCATCGTCCTGCGGAGCTCTCAGGCGGCGAACAGCAACGCGTCGCCATAGCCCGCGCTGTCGCCAACGCCCCGCTTGTTTTGCTGGCCGATGAGCCCACGGGCAATCTTGATCCCGTCACCGCGTCTTACGTTTTCGAGGCGCTCGAAGCCTTGGTGCGCCAATCCGGCCTTGCAGCAATGATTGCCACGCACAATCATGAACTTGCCAAGCGCATGGATCGCCGCGTGACGTTGAAAGACGGCAAGGTCGTCGATCTTAAATAATTAACCATAAATTAGCCACGATTGCGCGCATTGGTGCATAGCATAAACTTATACAAAATTATCGTTGACAATAGAACAATAATAGAACAAAAAGTGATTATAAACAAAACATTGGAGTAAATAGCATGTCTGATTTCGCTCAAGACCTTTTGTCCTTTATGTCGGTTTCCCTGTTTGTTGCCACTGTCGGCCTTATGGTCGGGGCATTCTAACTCACTTACTGTCTCGATTTTTGACGGGACAGAGTTGATTGTTGACTGGACGTTTTGCCTGCCTTGCACGATAACTGCTTTTCAGCAGACTCATGCGGGTTAAAGGGCAAGTCCAGTGTCAACAGAACGGTTAAGGCCAGCGCCGAAGCAGTTTATTCATTTGCGCGTGCATTCTGCTTACTCGCTGCTTGAGGGCGCGTTGCCAATCTCAAAAATTGTAGATTTTGCCACCCACAATGGCGCGCCTGCCATTGCCATTACTGATGCGT
Source organism: Phyllobacterium sp. (assembly GCA_031430295.1). Classification (GTDB taxonomy): domain Bacteria; phylum Pseudomonadota; class Alphaproteobacteria; order Rhizobiales; family Rhizobiaceae; genus JANMEX01. The sequence goes on along the minus strand of JANPBE010000037.1, from coordinate 3,382 downwards.
CTAATCTGTTCGGTGCCTTGGAGTTTGCGCAAAAGGCATCAAAAGCCGGAGTGCAGCCTTTGATTGGTTGCCAGCTTGCTGTCGATTTTGGTGATAAGGCATTGCTGCCGCAAGTCAGCGGCGTGAAGAAGGAATTGCCATCGTTTCCAACTATGGTTTTTCTTGCCGCCAATGCGCAAGGCTATGCTAATCTGGTAGAGATTGTCAGCCGCTCATTCATGGAAACGCCTACGGGCGATCCCATCAATGTGAAAAGCGACTGGTTGAAGACGAACGGGGCAGGGATCATCGCGCTGACCGGCTATCTGGCCGGTCCGATTGACAGCATCATTGCAACCAGTCCGGATGTGGCGCTCGCGCGATTGGAGACGCTTGAATCCTGTTTTGGCGATAGGCTCTATGTCGAATTGCAGCGCTGCCAAGGCTATGACAAGGCGCATGAAGCGCGGATGCTAAGCCTTGCTTATGAGCGGGAATTGCCCATCGTTGCCACCAACGAGGCGTTCTTCCTCTACCGCGAAGATTACGAATCGCACGATGCGCTGCTGGCTATTGCTGCCGGATCGTTACTTTCGATTGATGACCGCCGGCGCGTGACGCCAGATAATTACCTGCGCCCCGGCGTTGATATGGTAAAGCTGTTTGCCGATTTGCCGGAGGCTGTCGATAACACGGCGCTGATCGCTAGGCGTTGCAGTTTTTATCCTGAAGGCCGTAGCCCTATCTTGCCGCGTTTTACCGGCAATTCGACAAGCGGCGATGATGATGCCTTGAAGGCTGAGGCAGACGAGCTGAAACGCCAAGCTATTGAGGGTCTGGCGGAGCGCATTGCCAAGATCGGGATGGTCGAGGGTTTCACAGAGAGCGACTACCGCGAACGCTTAGATTTTGAGCTGAGCGTAATCGAGAAGATGAAGTTCCCCGGCTACTTTCTTATCGTTGCCGACTTTATCAAATGGGCAAAGGCCCATGGCATTCCGGTCGGCCCCGGCCGTGGTTCGGGTGCGGGCTCACTGGTAGCCTATGTGCTGACAATTACAGACGTCGATCCACTGCGCTTTTCGTTACTGTTTGAGCGCTTTCTCAATCCGGACCGCGTGTCCATGCCCGACTTTGATATCGACTTTTGTCAGGAGCGGCGCGAGGAAGTCATCCGCTACGTGCAACAGCGCTATGGCCGCGATCAGGTGGCGCAGATTATCACCTTCGGAACCCTGCAAGCCCGCGCTGTCCTGCGCGATGTCGGGCGCGTTTTGGAGATGCCATACGGGCAAGTGGACCGCCTGTGCAAACTCGTGCCCGCCAATCCGGCAAATCCGGTAACGCTGGCGCAGGCCATCGAGGGCGAGCCAAAGCTGCGCGAAGAGCGCGATAAAGAACCTGTCGTTGAGCGGCTATTGTCCATGGCGCTCAAACTTGAAGGGCTTTATCGCCACGCCTCAACTCACGCCGCCGGTATTGTTATTGGCGACCGCCCTTTATCGCAGCTCGTGCCGCTCTACCGCGATCCGCGCTCGGATATGCCGGTCACACAATTCAATATGAAATTTGTTGAACAAGCGGGCCTCGTCAAGTTCGACTTTTTGGGTCTGAAAACGCTCACGGTTCTGGAAATGGCCGTACGCCTGGTGGCACGGCGCGGCGTGACGATTGATCTGGCGCTGCTCCCGCTTGACGATGCCAAGAGCTATGAAATGCTCTCGCGCGGTGAAACAGTCGGCGTGTTTCAGGTGGAATCGGCGGGTATGCGCAAAGCGCTTATCGGCATGAAGCCGGACCGCATTGAGGATATTATCGCGCTCGTCGCGCTCTATCGTCCCGGTCCGATGGAGAACATCCCGACCTATAACGCCCGCAAAAACGGCGAGGAGGAAATCGCCTCCATCCATCCGCGCATCGATCATTTGGTGAAAGAGACGCAAGGCGTTATTGTTTACCAAGAGCAGGTGATGCAGATTGCGCAAGTGCTGTCCGGCTATACGCTGGGCGAGGCGGATTTGCTGCGCCGCGCCATGGGTAAAAAAATCCGTGCCGAAATGGACCAGCAGCGCGAGCGTTTCGTTAGCGGCGCGGTTGAGCGCGGCGTGCCAAAACCGCAAGCCAACATGATTTTTGATCTGCTCGCCAAGTTCGCCGACTATGGTTTCAACAAATCTCACGCCGCCGCTTACGCCATCGTTTCTTACCAGACCGCCTATATGAAGGCGCATTATCCGGTCGAGTTTTTGGCCGCGTCCATGACTTATGATATGGCCAACACCGAAAAGCTGACCGATTTCCGCCGCGATGCGCTGCGGCTCGGCATTGAGGTGGCGCAGCCGTCGGTCAACACATCACACCGGATTTTTGAAGTCGGCGAGAACAAAATCTACTATTCGCTCGCTGCCATCAAGGGCATAGGCGAAGCTGCGGTGGATCACATTGTGGAAATGCGCGGCGATAAGCCATTCAAATCGCTGGAAGATTTCCTCACCCGCATTGATATCAAACTGGTGAACCGGCGCGTGCTTGAAAGCCTGATTAACTGCGGCGCGCTCGATGCATTCGGCCATGAGCGCGCGCGCCTAAGCGCGGGAATGGACCGCATGATCGGCCTTTCCGCCCGCACGCAAGATCAGGCCACATCGGGGCAGGCGGATATTTTCGGCCTTGGCGGCGGCGCGGAGCCGGAGAAGCTGATGCTGCCCGCCACCACGCCCTGGCCGATTTCCGAGCGCCTGCTCCGCGAATTTCAGGCCGCCGGTTTCTATCTCTCCGCCCACCCGCTGGATGAATATAACGCGCTGCTGGCGAAACTGCGGGTGCAAACATTCGCCGAATTTTCCGCCGGCGTGAAGCGCGGCGCTGTCGCGGGTCGGCTGGCTGGAACGGTCATTTCCAAGCAGGAACGCCGCACCAAAACCGGCAATAAGATGGGCATTATCAGCTTTTCTGACAGCACCGGCCAGTTTGAAGGCGTGCTGTTTGCCGAAGCGTTAAATGAATATCGCGACGTGTTGGAGGCAGGTCGCTCCGTGGTCATCACTGTCGGCGCGGAAGACCGGCCGGAAGGCATATCGCTGCGAATCCAGACAGTAACTGCGCTGGAAGAAGAGGCAGCGCGGGTGCAAAAATCCCTGCGCGTTTTCCTGCGCGATGCCGCCCCGATCGACGCTCTACCGCAATATCTCGGCCAGCGCGGCGAGGGGCAGGTATCGTTCATTTTGATACAGGATGACGGCAAACGCGAAATCGAAATCGAGCTCAAAGACCGCTACATAATCACCACGCTGATAGCCGCCGCCATCAAGGCAGTGAGTGGTGTGGTCGTTGTGGTATTGGTCTAACCCGTGAACCAATCCAAAATCACACCCGAGCATCGCCTGTCCGGCTATTTCATCAC
>JANPBE010000036.1:0-6107 GCA_031430295.1 Phyllobacterium sp. | reverse complement strand
ATCCGCAGGGCACTCCGGCTCGCACACGCCGCAGTCAATGCATTCATCCGGATGGATGACGAGCATGTTTTCGCCTTCGTAGAAACAATCCACCGGGCACACTTCGATGCAATCCATGAATTTGCATTTGATGCAGTTGTCGGTAACGACGTAGGTCATGAGAAAATCAGCTCCGGCGGGATAAAGTCAGAACGGGGATTAGCGAGTTTGGCGAGGCATATCAAGTGAGGCGATTGCGTCAAATTGTTTGATGGTGAAATGTTATTTCAGGTTTTGGCAATTTGAGCCGCAAGATGCTCAATCCCGATCAAAAATCTGTGCCCGCAGCTTTTCATAGGCTCTGCGATCAGATTTTTCAGGCCGCCCACCATGAACGGCAACAAGGCCCACATCTTTTGGCGGCGGCGGCGGGGTAATGTCTTCGTAGAGGCCAGCCGCTTCCGGTGCGGGGCCGCGTCGTGTCCCTAAGCCTTTGGCGAGATAGACTTTCTCGACATCGCCATTGTCAAACTCGATGCGGTCACCGATGCGCAGGCCCTGTGCCGCGCTGCCGGTCTTTTGGCCGTTGATTTTCACTTTGCCGTCGCTGGCAAGTTTGGCTGCCAGCGAGCGGGATTTCACGGCGCGCGTGAAGAAAAGCCATTTGTCGATCCGTTGTTTTTCGGAACCCGGCAAATGGATTATTTCTTCATCTGGTCGCGCAGCGCTGCCAATTTGGCGAATGGCGAATCCGGATCGAACTTTGGTTCGGCCTTTTCTCGTGGCTTGGCATAATCGCCCTGTGGCTTACCGCCACCCTTATTATCGTTCGGTCGCTTATTGTTGCGGTCAAACTGCGGCTTACCGTCACCACGATTATCTTGCCGTGAGTTGTCACGGTTATCGCGTTGAGGGCGACCACCTTGACGAGCCTCGCCATCACCCTGCGGCTTTTTGAAATCGCGGCGGGGCCCACGAATTTGTGCAGGCGCTGCGCCTTCGGTTGTGGCAGCAGCACCATTGGCAGCACCAGCAACGGGACGTGCTGGACGGCGATTATTATTGGTGCGAGCGCCTTCCTGCTGGCGCGGCTCAAACTTGCCTTGCTTCCACAGGAGCACGGTCTTTGGTTCTTCAGGTGTCGCTGGTTCGGCGGCAGCTACTGTTTCGGTAGTCACGTCTTCCGTAACCTCAGACTTATCGGCAATTTCGATTTTCTTGACGTGCTCGACAATCACTTCCGGCGTTTCTGGCGCGGGAGCTGCGGCAGCGACTGCGGCGTCGATTTCCGCAATGTTACCATCAACCACTTCGAGCGACAGCGTTTCAGAGCGATAGCCGAGCCCGCGCAGAATTTCTTCCATGTCGGTAGCAGTCGCACCGAGAATTGACATCATGGCAGGCGTGACAAGGAAGCGCTCACCATCATAAGCGCCAGCGGGACGCGCGCCTTGGCCCTTTTTCCATGACAGTGTCGGGCGGATGAAATCTGCCAGACGTTCCAGAATGTCGATGCGCACCGCGCGCTTGCCCAAATAGCGGAAGCCGCCGATGCGATAGAATTCGCGCTCAAATGTCGGGTCCGCAACTATCGAGGTGCGACCAGCAGCAAGCGCTGCCACAACGTCGCCGTAACCCGGCTTGTCCTTGGCGTCGTTCTTCAATGCCCAGAGCAAAGTGATAAGCTGTGCTGGCGCTGGTTTCAGCAACGCTGGCAAATAAATATGGTATGCGCCGAAGCGCACGCCCATTTTGCGTAAATTGGAGCGGGCTTCTTGGTCCAATGCTTTCGCATCGTCAGCCACATCGCGGCGTTTCAAAACACCTTGTGCTTCAAATATCCGGAATGCCAATCCCTTGGCCATGCCCTCAAGGCTAGTGCCTTCGGCAAGGTCAGCAAGCGGCTTCAAGGCTTGGTCAATTTGGAAATTCACAAAGCGCGTGACGCGGGTTTCCACCATGTCGCGCGAGCCGCCGGAAAGTTGCTCATCGGCGAGCAAAATCACGCGGGGCTTTAGGAATTCATCACTGGATGCCAGCGTGGCAATCGGCGCGCCGAGCCAGCGCACATAGCCATCAGAGCCCAGCGCAATATCGCCATTGGGCGCTGCTGCAAAGCGATAGGCTCGCGCATCATATTCCAGCGCCAGCGATTTCATCGCTGCCGTTTGAATGGCTTTCGCATCATCACCACCGGTGCTGCCATCCAAGGCAAACCGGAATCCCTGTAGCTGGCCGACAATATGTCCTTCCACGAGGACATCACCATTGACCGTTATTTCCGCTTCGAGCATCGCATTCTCTCTTAACCGCTTCATGAGCACGCTTGTCCTGCGGTCTACAAAGCGTTTCGTCAACCTCTCATGCAACGCATCGGAGAGGCGGTTTTCAATTTCACGGGTGTTTTCCTGCCAATACACTGGATTAGCAAGCCACCCTGGCCGGTGCGACACATAAGTCCAAGTGCGAATTTGTGCAATACGTTGCGATAAAGCATCTATATCGCCCTCGGAATTATCTGCGCGTTGCACCTGCTGCGCCATATAATTTTCATCAACATGGCCGCGCTTGGCCAAATCCAAGAAAATGGCACCAACAATTTCCGCGTGTTGGGCAGGGGCAATCTTACGATAATCCGGCAACGCGCACGCATCCCACAAGGTTTCCACGCGGTGCGACTTATCGGCGATGCGGGCGATATCTTCATCCTTGATGAGAAAATTAAGCGCCTCGGAATCTGATGACGGCAGGGCGCGGGTTAGCCCTTCAATTGGCGCGGTGGTATCAAGCGTTGCCAGCAGCGCATCTATGGATGAAAAATCCAGCTGGGCAGAGCGCCATTGCAGGACGCGCACGGGATCATAGTCGTGAGACTCGATGCGCTCGATTTGTTCTTCATTAAATGCCGTGGCGCGGCCTGTTGTGCCGAATGTTCCATCGCGCACGTGGCGGCCAGCGCGGCCCGCGATTTGGCCAAGTTCTGCCGGGTTCAAATCGCGATTATACCAGCCATCAAACTTGCGGGTTTGGGCAAAGGCGACATGGTCGAGATCAAGATTGAGGCCCATGCCTATCGCATCGGTGGCGACAAGAAAATCAACATCGCCGGATTGATAGAGCTCCACCTGCGCGTTGCGGGTGCGGGGCGAAAGCGCGCCTGTCACCACCGCCGCACCGCCGCGCTGGCGACGGATAAGTTCAGCAATTGCGTAAACTTCGTCTGTTGAGAACGCAACGATAGCCGAGCGCGGCGGCAGGCGGGTGATTTTTTTCGAACCGGAATGCACAAGCTGGCTAAGGCGCGGACGGGTGATGACGTTTAGCCCGGGCAGCAAATGCTGCAAAATGGGCTGCATGGTCTGCGAGCCCAAAAGCAGCGTTTCTTCAACACCGCGCAGGTGCAAAATGCGGTCCGTGAAAATATGGCCGCGTTCCAGATCGCTGGCCAATTGCACTTCATCAATGGCGGCGAACATGGTTTTGGTTTCGCGCGGCATGGCTTCCACCGTGCAAACGGCATAACGCGCCGTTGGCGGCGTTATTTTCTCCTCGCCGGTAATAAGCGACACATTGGCTTCGCCGACCTTTTCGCACACACGGGTATAAACCTCGCGCGCAAGCAACCGCAGCGGCAGGCCAATGACGCCCGACGGATAGCTGACCATGCGCTCAATGGCATAGTGCGTTTTGCCAGTGTTGGTGGGCCCAAGCACCGCAGTAACACCGCGCCGCGAAATGGCGAGAGGCTGGGGTTTGAAGGGTTTGGGGGGCATGAGGGACTGCGAAGTTAGAGGGAGGCGATTAGGTGAACCAGTGCCTAGCATTGAGGGTTGGGGAATGCAAAAAGGAATAGACATTGGAAGCCGGTTTTGACTTGCGCCAAATTTCAAAATGACGAGTGTAAGTGATGTGTACGGAAACTCACCGTACAATTGACATGTACGTCAATTTACCGTACGTGAAACGCTAGGATGTGTCGCTAATTTTTTGGCACAAGGAGATTATGATGATTGCGTTTGAAGATAGCACGGCAGCGGTTGACGAGCCAAAGAGCGCGCGGTTGGAAGCGCGTACGCAGCCGTCTGTAAAAGACATCATACATCGCGCCGCGACATTAAATGGTGTGGATGTCAGCTCATTCATTGTTAGTGCGGCCTTCAGCGCGGCTCAATCCACAATCCAAACGCATAAAATCACAGTTATTGACAGCGAAGCGGATAGAAAAATATTCTTTGACGCTTTGGATAAGCCGCCCAAACCAACAAAGCGATTGGTGGATGCGTTTGAATTGCGCAAGATGCTTATTGCCAATGCCGACTAAATCTTACAATCAGCCGCCATTCACAATTAAGCCCTTTGATCCCTTGGTTCACGACCGTGTAAATTTTTCATGCGGCATTCCGCAGATTGATAATTTTCTCAAACTCACCGCGAAAAAGGGCAGCAAGGCTGATGTTGTCCGGATTTGGGTAATTATCAACGAGTATAGTCATGTCGTTGGCTTTTATGGGATCAATATGCACGCTGTTGATGTCAGGGATATGCCTGCATCCTATGCGAAGAAAGCCATGAAACATGGCATGTTGCCTGCGGCATTCATCGCGATGGTCGGAGTGGACCAAAACCAGCAAGGCAATGGCATAGGCAGCGCCTTGATTGCAGATGCACTAAGTCGCATTGCTCGCGTTTCTGATGAAATTGGTACCTGCGTGATCGTTTTGGATGTCTTTGACGATGGCAATCGCGAGGCAGTGGAAAGGCGCAAAAACTATTATGAGGAATTTGGCTTTATTTGCCTGCCCGACCAGCCGCTACGATTATTCATGCCCGTCCAAACGGCTAGGGACCTATTGCTTTAGGTTCAAAAATTGGCTCCTCCGCCTGCGCACTTTGGGGAGCTAAACCAACCCCCGCATCTCATCAGTCAACTCCGGCGAGGCCAAATCCACCCCTGTCGCCTTCATCACCTCGTCAGGCGTTACCAGTCCTTGCTTGCTTCTAATCATGGTTTTGAATATGGCGCGGGCGGCTAGTTTGTCGCCTACGAGGAATTGTTGTTCGAGGAAGAGCCAGCGATCATCCCAGCCGACGATGCGGCTGGTCATTTCGTAGCGGGCAAAGACGGTCAGCATACGGCGGTAGTCTATCTTCACGCTGCCGACGACGGGAAACCAGCCATTTTTGCGCGCCACGCTCCAAAAGCCAGTGCGTACCATCAAGTCTATGCGGCCAAGGTCCATGATGGAGAGAAAGCGGCCATTGTTCATGTGCATTTGCACATCCAGATCATTGGGCAGAACGCGCATGAATTTTCGCGACATATCCATAGTGTTCAGCGGCGCGGCGCGATAAGCCAGAATAATGGTGAGAAACATGCGGAAGATGAGATTCATGGAATGGGCCCCGTATTTGACCCCATTTACAGGGCGGGGCTGGCTATTTCCAGCCCCTAATTAACCAATGGAACAGGCGCGGAACGAATCAGCGACGAATCACTTCCGAATCACGTTTCCTGATTCGTTCACTACTATATGTAGTGTGAAAGCAAGATACGCTTGCCACATAAAGTTTGCGCGATTTGCTAATTTAAGGGTCGGCAAGAGGATTTTGGTGCCGTTGTTAATAATTGCAAATTTGCACATCTTAATTTCAATTAACATATTGAAAAAATTAATAAATTAGAAATTTATATTGAGGAAAGGTAAACCAAAATTACAGTACACTTCGCAGTTTTCTTAACGAAGAGATCAAAGATGGAACGAATCGGCGACGAATCAGACTTAATGACGTGTTGGCGATTCGTTCCTACTATATGTAGTGGTGCAAAATCATCATTTGTACCAATTTTCAAGTGCCAAGAGGTGAAACTAGCCGTAAGAAGTTAACGCGCGGGAAAATAGGTCGCCCATTGTGCTAAAATAGGACAAGCGGAGTATGTGACCGATGAAAACATATCGGCCATATGTCTATGGTTAGCCGCGACACCCGCCATCAGCGATAATCTGGAAGCCGGACCCTTCGGCGATGCAGCCATTGGGGAATGTGCGCAGGATGGATCCTTGGCGGGCGCAGACGGGCGCATATTCCTGGGTGCAGACCACGGGCTCCGAAGGCGCTGGCTCAGGATA